>JAAZNS010000378.1 GCA_012798185.1 Chloroflexota bacterium
ATACCCTCTCATTCATAGAAATCTTTCTATCACTGCTGAAAGCCGTTACCTTGCCCGGAAAGAAATGTTTGATTGGCTGGCAGATGACGAACTGATCTACCTGGTAACACGAAAACACGAATTATTCTTGATCCTCTCGCTGTTGTTACCAATCTTCATTGGAATAGCCTCGGTACCAATAGCTGGTTTGAGCTTTGTGGCTTCAACGCCATTACTGCGTGGTGCGGCTTTATTTTTTGGATTAGCAGGAATTTTTATCGCTCTCATATGGGTTGTTTGGAAATGGATAGACTGGGGGAATGACCTTTACATTGTCACAAGTCTGCGCGTGGTTTGGCAGGAAAAAGTAATTGGGATGTATGCCAGCCGGCGGGAAGCACCTCTTGCCAACATTTTGGCAGTGAATGTTTCTAGCAGCCAGATGGGTAGAATATTGAATTATGGTGATGTAGAAGTGCGAACTTATACTGGCGGTATTCGTATGTGCAGAGCAGCACAACCTTATTTACTCGAATCATACATACGCGGTTACCAGGAACGCGCCCGGCGGCGGCAAGAAAAGGAAGAGATAAGGGCAAATGAGGAGGCTTTACATAAAAGGATGTCTGGACGGGATAGCGCCAATCAAAAAGTCGAAAGAATTGACAGCCCACCCGATTCTACTCAAACCCGCCCAGAGTACACAGGGGATCAATCACCTCGTTTTTGGGAATTGCTAAAAACACTTTTTACTGTTCGTTATGAACAAAATGGGGCGATCATATACCGAAAACATTGGCTGGTGCTTCTTAAGAAAACCTGGAAGCCGCTCTTCGTTTTTTTGTTATTGTTTATTTTCACCGGTTTCATTTCTTGGCGAACCTTATCACATCAAGAAGTAGGATTATCGGGAGGGGCTTGGGCGATCATTTTATTAATCCTTTTTATCATGAATTTTATTTGGTGGGATTACCATTTTTTAGATTGGACCAATGATATTTATAAAATCACTCCAGATCAAATTCTAGATATCGAAAGAAAACCATTAGGCAATGAGGAGAAGAAATCGGCTTCCCTAGATTCGATTCTAAGTATAGAACACTCTCGCAATGGCATCTTACAATTGATATTTAACTATGGAGATGTTATTGCGAACATTGGTCAATCGCAGTTCATTTTCAGGGGTGTAAATAATCCAGATCAGGTCCATCAAGATGTTGCAGATTACATGGAAGCACGGCAACGAAAATTACGCGAGGAACAAGTGATTCAGGAACGGCAAAGGATGGTAGATTGGTTTGATCTATATAACCGTGAAACGAAAAAAAACAATACTGAACATGATCAGGAATAATTTGGACAAAAATGGGGTAAAATTATTTATACACATTAATTAACGGTTCATTTTCAGAGGTTTGTATGGCAGTTCGCGAAATAAAATGCCTTCCAACGGAAGTATTAAGAAAGAAAGCTCGTAAGATAAATGATTTTGGTGCTGATTTCCAGACATTAGTCGATGATATGGTTGAGACACTTCGCTCAGCACCAGGAGTAGGTTTGGCAGCGCCGCAAGTCAATGTATCCCAGCGTGTGATTGTGGTTGAATACGGCGATGAAAACGATGAAGAAGCCCCTCCCAAATTATTCGTTGTTGCCAATACAGAAATTATTCACACTTCAGAGGAAACTGTTTTAGGCACTGAGGGGTGCCTTTCTATCCCGGGTTTTGCTGGAGAGGTAACACGCTGGTCAGAAATAACTCTCAAAGGGCAAAACCGGCGAGGAAAACCGGTAAAAATTAAAGCGAAGGGCTGGCTGGCTCGTATTTTTCAGCACGAGATCGATCACCTGGATGGTACATTATTTATCGACCGGGCGGAGAAAGTTTGGAAAATTGAAGAAGAACCCGATAAACCTGTTCCTGTAGATTGACAATTCCAATCAAGATAATCTGATAGATTTGTTCGATTATCTTATCATGCCACGGCGCTTTCCCTCCGTGGCATTTATTCGAAGATAGAATGCATCTCACTCACCTTTCACTAACTAATTTCAGGAATTTTGCCCGTTTGGATGTCGATTTCTCTCAGGGTTCACACGTGTTGGTGGGAGATAATGCACAAGGTAAAACCAGTCTGCTGGAAGCAATTTATTATGCTTCGACATTGGTTTCATTTCATGCTGATAACGATCGGCAGCTGATTAATTTTATCGCCAGCCGTGAGCCATTAGCAGTTGGGCGTATAGTCTCTGATTTTAAGCGCGGCGGGAATTCACATCGCCTGGAAGCGCGCATCATTCAGGAATCTAATGGCTCGAATGGCAGTCAAAAGGTAAGAAAAGAAATATTGCTGGATGGTGTAAAACATAAATTGAACCAGGTAATCGGCAGGTTTATTACCGTCTTATTCATCCCGCAAATGCTGCAAATTGCGGAAGGCGCACCAGAAGAACGCCGCCGGTATCTCAACCTGGCATTATCTCAAACCGAACCTGGGTATGCTCAAATTCTGGCTGATTATCACCGCGTGTTGACGCAGAGAAATGCATTACTCAAACAGCTTTTCGAACGAGCAGGCGATGAAAAGCAGCTTGAATTTTGGGATGAAAAGTTATCTTATTTTGGTGCCAGGATTATTCACGCCCGCATTTCTGCAATCCGTGAAATCGAAAAATTAGCTGCTTCTATCCACCTGGAATTAACCCGCAGTGGAGAAGTTTTACGCTTGGTTTATCAGCCTTCCTATGACCCAATGCCAATGGCAGACCGCCAATATACGCTTCCTCTGGATGTAAACTTGGATCGTTCGGGTGTTGCCTTAGAACAAATCGAAACTGGGTTTAGGGAAGCAATAATTAAATTGCGTTCAGAAGAAATCAACCGCGGTGTATCTACTCTTGGACCACACCGGGATGAATTGCGTTTCCTGGCAAATGGAATTGATTTGGGATCATACGGATCGCGCGGGCAGGTGCGTACACTAATCCTCGCGCTCAAATTAGCAGAAGTTGCATGGATGCATCAAAAAACTGGACATTGGCCGGTATTTCTTTTGGATGAGGTTTTGGCTGAACTCGATATGCAGCGCCGCAATGACCTGCTTTCCCACCTAATGGCTTGCGAACAAGCCATATTAACGACTACTGACCTGGATTTGTTTAACAGCAATCTGCTTGAGAAAGCAAAACTATACAGAATACAAAACGGACAAATTCTTTCCGGAAAGGATTGAACTTCATGACCACGATAGGGCATGTTTTTCAAATTAATGTGTCGGATGGCAGCGTTCCAAAACAGGGTATTCATTCCTCAGAAATTACCGATGCTGGTTTAAGCGAAGACCGTGTTGGAAATCCCAAGAAACAAAGCGGAAGCAGCAGCGCACTCTGCCTTTATTCACTGGAAAAGATACTGGCATTACAAAAAGAGGGACATCCGATATTTCCCGGTTCCTGCGGAGAAAATTTAACATTAACTGGAATTGAATGGGAGGATGTAAAAATCGGTACTCGGTTGAAAATAGGTAAGGATATATTAATCGAGATCACTGGCTATTGTAAACCCTGTGCAAAGATAATCGGATCGTTTAAGGGAGGTGACATAACACGTGTTTTCCAGGAAAGCAATCCGGGCTGGTCGAGAGTATATGCTCGAGTACTTTCGCCGGGGAAAGTGAATATTGGAGATGAAGTAATCATCACCGGCTGATTACAAAGGTCTCTTTCCTGGTATGCCAATATGACGGGGATATTGTGCCGGAGTAGCTGCTATTTTTTCGATGACAACCAGATAACGTTCATCAACCACGCCGGGCAGGGTAATTGGTGCTAACCGGCGTAATCTGCCTCCCAATAGGTGGATACCCCGATCAGCGGCATGTGCTTCGGCAGGGGCGCTTTCTCCCTTCATAGCGATGATCCCGCCGCCTATGTGCGCCAGGGGCAGCAGATATTCCACTAGGGTGGGTAACGCTGCTACTGCCCTTGCCACCACCCAGTCGAACTGCTCCCGGTATTGCGGCAATTGCCCAACCGTTTCTGCCCGTTCTTGAACTACTTCGACGCCCTCCATCGCTAATGATTTCACAATATGGCGGCAAAAATCAGCTTTTTTACCTACCGATTCGACTAAAGTCAATCGAATTTGTGGACAGGCAATTTTAATAGGAATACCCGGAAAACCAGCCCCAGTGCCAACATCGATTATCCGCTCGAAGGGCTTCTCGCGCATGATGATCAGGCAGGTCAATGAGTCGAGGAAATGTTTTATACGGATTTTTTCCGGTTCCTGAATGGCGGTAAGATTGTAACGGGAGTTCCAAACCAATAATTCATTCTCGTATTTTTGTAACGTATTCAATTGCCCATTGGAAAGGGAAATCCCAAACATCGATTGAGCCAAACGTGCCAGATCTTTCATTAATTCTGATTATACCTTTTGCTGAATAGGATTAAATAATATTTTATTGAGAAGGCAGGAAAACGGGAATATATTTTCGGTTTTATCGAGCGAGTTTAATCGAATGGTTATAAAACTGCTACCTGCCAATTATCTCGTAGGTTGATATAGGCTACCCATGAGGCTGATCATGCCATTTAAATATGGCGTAGTACTTGCAACACGGGAAGAAGCTCTTTTGGATCAAACATCTTACCAATAACGATAAACGAAACATCGTTTTGCAAAAAAACTCATGCTGCAAACTTGGAAAAAATTGTTTGTCTTATTGTTTTTGTTTGCCCAGATAATTCCCTTTCAGGAAGCATCTGCCAGCCTGCCAAAACAAGCCTATATCAAAGGTGTTGTGGGGCATAAACAAAGTTACAGCCTGTCGTGCGAATCGCGCTCTGCAGTGGATTGGGCAGCATATTGGGGGAAGAAGATCAGCGAAAAGAAGTTTCTATCAAAATTACCCCGCTCCGATAATCCCGATTTGGGTTTTGTGGGAAGCCCAAATGACCCCTGGGGCAATATTCCCCCGGCTTCTTATGGCGTACATGCAAAACCAGTGGCTGATTTATTGAAGCAGTATGGTTTTGAAACAGAATCACAAAACCATTTCACCTGGCAGGAATTACAGGTTGAAATTGCTTCTGGTAGACCGGTGATTGTTTGGGTAATTGGGCAAATGTGGTCTGGGAAACCAGTGAAGATCAAATTGAAAAGCGGAAAATTTGTGACGGTTGCTAAGAATGAGCATACCATGATCGTTATCGGATATGACTCGAAATTGGTTTATGTCGTCGATGCATACAGTGGAAAAACACAGGCTTATTATAAAAGTGTGTTTTTAAAATCCTGGTCTGTTTTGGGAAATATGGCAATAACTGGTCAACCCTTAAAAAAGGGGGAATCCCAGAACAACCTGCAAGGTCCACCGCTCAGCAGTGAAAAGGGTGTTTTTCTTCCCCTGGTAATGGCTAGCGATTAATAAAAAGATCCTTCCCAAGCTCTTGAGGAAGGATCTTTTGCAACTATTCAGCCAGCTTGGCTGAGTAATCATGATATTTGATTAATTACCAGCGATAACACACCTAAGAATGTGTGGAGGAAGCATCACCAGAGGGAGGTTCAGATGGTGATAATACCGAGGTTTCGCGAGCTTTTTTGTTGGTTCGGCTGCGCTTCCATAAGCGGATCAGCCACCTGATTGGCAGTACAAATACCACAACAAAGATCAACACCACGGGCAGAACGAAGATGATCAGCCAGATCACGATATTGACGATCACTTTCATCATATTGATTAGCGCTTGAACAGCGTCTTTTGCCACACCGACTGGCTGCCAGCCTCCGATGGTCAGGGGTTGGACGGCTTCATTTGCCAGAATATCCACGCTGATGGCAGAGAGCGAGGATGCTTCATCGTAATATTTGATCTGCCCTTTGACAACTTCGATTTGCTCACGAATATTTACCAATTGGTTGTAAACCGAAAGCACATCTTCCGTGCGCACTGCATCATCCATGATCTTCCGCAGCTGCTCTTCTGCGCTTTCCAGGTTACGCAGACGTGATTGTAAATCGGTATACTCGCTGGTGACATCCTGGCTGTCTATGGATTTATTGATTGGTTCCTGGTTGCTTTTCTTTTCGATTGCTTCGATGGCTTCTGTTAATTTTTCTGCTGGCACACGGATGGTTATCGTGGCGTGAGGCACCTCGATATTGTTTTCCAGAGTATATTTATTCAAATTAGCCGAGACGACAAATCCTTTCAATTCTTCGGCAAGGAGAGAAATTTCATCCATAGTCTTGGCAGGGTCATCCACCACGATGCTCAGGTTAACATTTTTTATCACAATGCGTTTAACGTCACGCTCAGGTGAAGATATGTCACTGGTTGTGTAGGATGCATCCATCTCCATACCTGTAGCTGGTTTTTCCATGGGTAATGCGGGAGCAATCGCTTCCTGTTTTGCTGATTCTTCGACGAAATTTTGTGGCGATTTAGCAGAGGCACATCCAGACAAAATCATCAAGCTGATTACTAATATTAAGATTAAAATAGATTTCATATTGGGGAATTGGGGTTTAAAAGAATTATGCATGTCGTTTCTCCTGTCATTTATTTTTAAGACGTTGAGGGAAATCGATTAGTTCCCATTACCACCCTGCGGTGAGTCGCTGAATGTGCCTGAGAGGTAAACCGGCTGCTTCCATCCTTTTTTGAACGCTGGGGATATCGTAGGCAACGCGGTGATAATCCCATGTCTGATCATCGTCATTATAGATAGCATATGCAGCACGGGTATCCCGGTCTCGTGGCTGCCCTACCGAACCAGCATTTAGAATCGAGCGCGGTTTCAATTCTCTTTTTTCATTAACATCAGGGATAATCAATTTTACCGAGCGACTATCTTGATTCAATTGATAAACGAATGGCAGGTGGGTATGACCAACGAAACAATAATCGGAATCGAAGTAACTAAAACTTCGCGAGGCTGAATAGGTGTCCAGTAGATATTCCCACACCGGTTGACGAGGGCTGCCATGAGCCAGGGTAACTTGATTGATTTGTATTTTATCGGGAAGGCTTTTTAAAAAATCGATGTTGTCGGGTGATATTACATTTTGAGTCCACACGATGGCTTGTCTGGCTTCGGGGTTAAATGCTTCGGTATCGATTTGACTGAGGACAGCAGCATCGTGATTCCCCATTAAGCAAATTAAATTGGGTAGCTGCCGTATCTGGCTGATGCATGCGTCGGGATCAGGACCATAACCTACCAAATCACCTAAACACCAGGCGCTGTCGATTTCTCCAGCATCAGAAAGAACAGCCTCAAGGGCAGTTAAATTGGCATGGATATCGGAGATGATTAGAATTTGCATCGCGGTTGGATACCAATATTTTTCATTTTGGATATTATACTCTCATCAATTCCCAAACCTGATACAATCCCAAATTTCCTCCTTCTCCATCTGCGTAAAAAGTTTGCCGCACCGAAAAACCAGTTTCTTCTGCCAGAGCCTTTAATTCATCTTCATTGAAGTGATGGACATATCGCAAACCATAACCGCCATGACGCCAATCTAGCAAATAATCGCCTGTTTCGACATCAGCATCGCATAACCCAATCGAATTCCAAGGTTGGATGCGTGATCGAAGACGTGGATTATTCAAGAATTGCCACACCGAAAGAGCGAAAAAGGGGTGGGCAGAAGTTTGATTATTCAATAGATTGTGCAGCGCTGATAAACATTGGCGGCGGAGTATTCTTCCCGGCAGATGGTGCAAGACTGCAAAGGATAAAACCAGGTTATATGATAACTGTGGAACGCTATTTTCCCATTTTGGGGAAGATAAATCGAGTAAAACGAATTGATATTGCTCCGGGCTGGCTTTTGAGACTTGGAACAGGCGGGATTTTGCTAATATCAATAAATCAGGACTGGCATCGCAGCCAATATACTGCCCCTGAAAACGAGATTTTTCTAAAGATAATGCCAGTTCACCATTCCCGCATCCCAAATCCAGGATGTATGCGTCAGTTGGAAATCCAGCCATCAGCCGTTTTACCCCGGGCTGAAGGCGTTGGCGCGTGGCTGAAAATTGGAGTGCAAAGGTCTGGTAAAATTGACGGTTGAGAGAAAGCAATTTTTCTGTGACAGAGGTTTCCACAGGACTATTATAAACTTCAAACAGGTAACTTGGATGGTTGATAATGCAGCCTGGTATAAAGCCAGGCAATATTCTACAGAAAAACTAAATTTAGCACGAAAAGTGCTGGATGAGGTCCGCGCGGGAAACGATGTTTATGAAACTATTCGGAAGAATCCCTTGCCAGATGGTGGTTACTTACCAAAACATGTCTTGGTAGCTGCTTATCATAATATGGTTGCGCAGGGAGAAATCAAAGCCAGCCCGCTTTTGTTAGCGCGTATCCGTATGAAACCGGTGCGTACATTATCGGGTGTAACAACAGTAACCGTGCTCACCAAACCGTATCCATGCCCTGGGAGATGTATTTTTTGTCCTGATGATATACGCATGCCCAAAAGTTATGTGCCGGATGAACCTGGCGCCCGCCGGGCTGTGGAGCATGATTTCGATCCTTTTGCTCAGGTGGCTTCCCGCCTTGAGGCACTCAAAGCTGTGGGACACCCTACCGATAAAATCGAGCTGCTTATATTAGGCGGCACATGGAGCTCATACCGGCGGGATTACCAGGAATGGTTTATCCTGCGGTGCTTCGATGCTTTGAATGGTGTCAGTTCGATGACACTTGCGGAAGCGCAGGAAATCAATGAGACATCCCTCCACCGTAATGTGGGATTGGTAATCGAAACTCGCCCAGACCAGGTCACTTTCGATGAATTAACCTGGCTGCGCAGCCTTGGGGTAACCAAAGTGCAGATGGGCGCGCAAAGTATGGATGACAAAATATTGGCGCTTAACCGAAGAGGTCATGATACAGCGCAGACCCGTAAAGCCATGCAATATCTCAGAGCTGCTGGATTCAAAACCGTGCTGCACTGGATGCCGAATCTCTTGGGGGCAACCCTGGAATCTGACCAACAGGATTTTTTACACCTGTGGGAAGATGTCTGCCCCGATGAAATCAAGATATACCCCAACCAGCTTTTAGAAAATACCGAGTTATATCAATATTGGCAGCGCGGTGAATATACGCCGTATACCACAAATGAGCTGGTGAATCTCATTGCTTCGGTAAAATCGTCCATTCCGCGGTATTGCAGGGTTAACAGGATTATCCGGGATATCCCTTCCACTTACGTGGTCGATGGAAATAAGCGCACCAGTTTACGGCAGGATGTACAGCAAGAGATGATTCGAAGAGGTGAGGTCTGCCAATGTATCCGCTGCCGGGAAATTCGGAACCGCAAAGTTCAATTAGATGATTTGATATTCCACGATTATGTTTATCAAGCAGGTAAAGCAGAAGAACACTTTTTATCTTTCGATACACAAGATGATCGATTAGCAGGTTTTTTACGCCTCTCGCTTCCTCAAGAAGATTCACCTTCCACCGGAATAGAAGAACTGCGAGATGCAGCGATCATCCGGGAAGTGCACATATATGGGCAATCGCTGCAAGTGGGTCACGAGCAGGAAGGCGCAGCGCAGCATGTCGGTCTGGGCACTCAGTTAATTCACAAGGCAGAAGAAATATCCGTCAAAAAAGGATATCAGCGTTTGGCAGTGATTTCGGCAGTCGGGACACGCCAATATTACGCGAAAAGGGGATTTGATAAAGGCAAGTATTACATGATCAAGAATATTGTAACTGCTCAAGCTATGGAGGAAACCCCCTGAATTTGAGGTGTTTAAGAATACATAGCATTATAAAACACGTCAAATTCAGAAATTCATCCAAGCTGGCTAAGCAGCCCCAGAAAATTTAGGTTGTGACACTAAGCATGTAATCTAGTGATTTGCGTCTCTTGATTATATGAAAAGAATCTGTCAAAATAAAGCAATATTAAACAAAAAAGTATTTACTTGGGTATGGTGGAAAAGCGCTGAAATATCTCAAATTCGGAAATTCACCAAAGGTGGCTAAGTAGTTACACAAAAAATTACCTGGAAGGGAGTTAATATGTGCGCGAAAGCTGATTTTCCTGGTCTCAGAAAATTTGAACCAACAAAGCTCGACCTGAAATTCCCAGTCCCCTCAGACATTGAAATTGCGCAGGCGGTAAATTTAAAACCGATTACGCAAATTGCCGATGAGGTGGGTTTATTACCGTCTGAACTGGAATTACATGGTAATTACGAAGCGAAAGTACGCCTGGAAGTATTAGAACGTTTGAAAGATGTGCCAGATGGGGTATATATAGATGTTACCGCAATTACCCCAACCCCCTTAGGCGAAGGCAAGACGACAACAACAATGGGATTGAGCCAGGCATTAGGGGCTCATTTGGGTAAGCGGGTTTTTACCTGCATCCGCCAGCCCAGCCAGGGCCCGACATTTGGCATCAAAGGCGGGGCAGCCGGCGGCGGTTACAGCCAAGTTGTCCCCATGGAAGATTTCAATCTTCACCTGACTGGCGATATCCATGCTATTACAGCAGCCAATAATTTGCTGGCAGCAGCTATCGATACGCGTATGTTCCACGAAGCCAGCCAGGATGATGAGAAGCTTTTCAACGCGTTATGCCCAAAAAACAAAGAGGGTAAACGCCGGTTCTCACCATCTATGCTGCGCCGTTTAGCAAAACTGGGGATTAATAAAACAGATCCAGAAGAATTGACACCTGAAGAGCGAAAACGGTTTGCCCGCCTGGATATCGATCCAGACAGCATAACCTGGCGGCGGGTGGTTGATACCAATGATCGTTTCTTACGCGAGATAACCATTGGCCAGGGACCTGAAGAAAAAGGCATGACCCGGCGGACTGGTTTCGATATTACCGTTGCTAGTGAAATTATGGCAATTCTGGCATTAACCACCGACCTGGCAGATATGCGGGAGCGTTTGGGGCGGATCGTAATCGGCACCAATAAAGATGGAGAAGCTATCACGGCTGAAGATCTGGGCGTGGCTGGCGCGATGACCGTATTGATGAGAGATGCTATTAAACCTACCCTGATGCAGAGCCTGGAAGGTACGCCTGTTTTTGTGCATGCTGGACCTTTTGCTAATATTGCTCATGGTAATAGCTCGATTATTGCCGACCGCATTGCCCTGAAACTGGCGGATTACGTGGTAACAGAATCTGGTTTCGGCGCGGATATTGGTATGGAAAAATTCTTTGATGTCAAATGCCGCGCTTCAGGGTTGATTCCCAGTGTAGTCGTTTTAGTAGCAACTGTTCGCGCCCTTAAGATGCACGGCGGCGGTCCAACCGTGATTGCTGGTAAGCCTCTCGATAGTGCTTATACGGATGAAAACTTAGAGTTATTGAGCAAAGGCTTATGTAACATGCAGCATCATATTGAAAATGCCCGAAAGTTTGGTATTCCTGTGGTTGTAGCAGTCAACTCTTTTGCAACGGATACCAAAGCCGAAATGGAATTAGTGCGGAAAGCTGCCTTAGAAGCAGGCGCTGAAGATTCTGTCGTTTGTACTCACTGGATGGAAGGCGGTAAAGGTGCAATAGCATTAGCTGAAGCCGTGATTAAAGCTGCAGAAAAACCCAGCAACTTCAAATTCTTATATCCCCTCGAATTGTCCATAAAGGAGAAAATCGAAATCATTTGCAAGGAAATCTACGGCGCAGATGGTGTCGATTATTTGCCAGAAGCCGAAGCAAAGATAGAATTATATACAAGGCTTGGGTTTGATAAGCTGCCTTTGAACATGGCAAAGACTCATCTTAGCCTTAGTCATGACCCGAAATTAAAAGGTGTGCCAAAAGGTTTTCGTGTCCCGATTCGTGATATCCGCGCATCGGTTGGCGCAGGGTTCTTATACCCCTTATTGGGCGAGATGCGCACCATGCCTGGTTTACCAACCCGTCCGGTATTCTATGATGTCGATCTTGATCTTAAGACGAATCGGGTTGTTGGATTGTTCTAACCATCTACCTGTTATATTCTTCTTTGCAACTCAACGGCGCAGGTTTTATCCTGCGTCGTTTTGTTTTCTAAATCGTAAGGTCATTATGGCTTAATACCTTCTATAATATGGTTCTAATCACTTTACTAAACTGTGTAATCCATGCGCATGGAAGAATTATCGGCGGGAATTATTTTGGAAAATCACCAGTTTCGGCTGCTTAGCGAGGCTATCGACGAGGGGGTGGTTTTATTCGAGCAGGGCTCCACGCGGATTATCTCGGCAAATTCCAAGTTCATGGCAATAATAAATTGTGAATCTCAGAATCGAAAATCACAATTATTGTCCCAATATATTGCCGGGGGAGAAATTGAAAATTTTGAAAAATTCTTGAGTTCTCTACAGGTTGAAGAACCTCGAATTGGTAGATTTTCTATCATTCATGCAGATCATCTGCACAAAAAAGTGCAGTTTCACGCTGTTTTAATAGAGGAAAACGGATTTCGGTTTGTTCTGGCTGTAGTCAAACCTGATGGTTATTTTCCTATTTGTAGTGATGGAAATTCAGAAAATGAAATCAATAAAAATGAAACATTAACAGAAATATTACCCAATGCCATCCTGGTAAAAGATGATAAAGGATGCTTGCGTTTGGTTAAATCTTATGGTCAGCAGATAATTCAGGACCAATTGCCGTTATGGCAGGATAAAAAAGACTGCGAACTGGTTTATCTTCTCCCTGAAATTTCAGAATATTTTCAAACATTCTATTCCAGAAGTCAAACGACAATTATCCATGGGGAACAATTCGAGCGCTTGGAAACAATCCCCGATCAGGAAGGAAAAGTCCACAAAGTTATCTTACGCAAAGTCCCTTTGGTTGATTCAACAGGCAATCAACAAGGCATGATTACGATAGGTTGTGATATCACAGAACAAAAAAATTTGGAACAAGCAACTCGCCGCCGGGCACAAGAGTTAGCTGTGTTGCATGATCTTTCGATGGATATTTCGACGATACAAGATCAAGCCACGCTATATAAAAATATCATCACTTATGCGGTTCGCCTGGTGAATGCCGATGGCGGAAATTTGTACTTATGCGATGCTGATCACGATATTATTACCCACATAGCCGAATTCCCAATAAATTCAGAAAATCCCAAAAAGGAAATCTATAAGTATGGAGAGGGTGTGGTAGGGACGGTTGCACAAAGCGGAGAGCCGATATATTTCGATTGTATTACCCCCCTTGAACCATCGCTTGTATTAAACGACGGAGAAAAATCGTACAAAACAGTTCTGCTCATGCCTCTGATATGGCAAAAGCAGGTGAAGGGTATTTTACAGGTTTATACATTCGATGAAAACCGACGGTTTAATGAGACCGAGCAAGAGTTATTATCTCTCTTTGCCAATCAATCTGCCATCGCACTGGAAAATGCGCGGTTATTCGAAGTGGAAAAAACAGCTCATGAACAGGCAGAACTATTCAGAGAAGTAGCACAGGTGCTGAATGAAAGTTTGGAATTAGATGAGGTTCTGCACCGGATTTTAGGTCAGCTCAAACGAGTCTTAACATTTGCTACCTGTTCAGTCCTTTTATTCAGGGAATCTGGAAAGCCTGCTTTAGTAGCAGGTACAGGTTACCAGGATGAGCGATTAACCAGCCGAAACGCCAGTGAATTATTAGTTGAAAGCCCTATAATCCGCAAAATGGCAAAAGATCTCAAACCTGTTGTTATTCCCGATGTACGCGAAAACCCGGATTGGATTTGGGTGAAAGGAGCGGAACATGTCAGGTCATTCATGGGAGTGCCTATTATAGCGCAGCAAAAGTTAATTGGCGTTCTCATGGTCGACAGTGTTTCAGTGGATTTTTTTAAGGAAAGCGATCTATATAAATCGAATATCCTGGCACAGCAAATTGCCATAGCAATCCAAAATGCACGCTTATTCGAGGCAGAGCGAACAGCCCGGGAACGTGCTGAAGCCTTGAGAGATGCTGGGCGTGTTATTGGATCCAGTTTATCCTTGAACCAGGTTTTGCTGGCAGTTTTAGACCAATTGGCAAGAGTCATTATTTATGATACAGGGAACATCATGCTGATTGAGCATGATAAGCTTAAGATCAAAGCCTGGCGAGGATATGATTATTATGGCGATCCGCAATTGGTCGATGGCATATCATTTGATTGCCATCAGGAAAATATTATTACAAAAATAATCAGCAGCTGCCTTCCCTGCGTTATCAATGATGTTCACGAAGAGCCGTTATGGCAAAATACTCCGATAAGTGACCATATTTCATCTTGGATGGGTGTACCTCTTCAAGTTAGAGATCAAGTGATTGGGTTACTCTGCCTGGAAAAAGCAACACCTGGCGGATTTACGGGCGATGAAATCGCCTTAGCACAGGTATTCGCAGGTCATGCGTCTACAGCTATTGAGAATGCTCGATTATACGAAGCAGAGGGAGAACGGGCTGCAGAATTGGAAACCCTGCGCCAGGCAAGCATTAGTCTCACTTCCAGCCTGGAATTACAGGCAGTCCTTGATGCAATTCTGAGCAGCACGTTACGGCTTTTACGCGGCGCAAATAATGGGCATATCTTTCTATACTCTGAAGAAGAGGATAAATTAACCTTTGGCGCTTCATTATGGTCGGATGGCAGGTTCGGAGAACCGATTGCTATGCCTCGCCCGGATGGATTGACTGCCACTGTGGCAAGAACAGGTGAAATCGTTGTTGTCCATGATATTAAAAATAGCTCCTTATATAAGGATTCACCTCCCGAGTGGCAGGGTTCTATTGTAGGCTTGCCATTAAAAATCGGTCAGCGGGTTGTTGGGGTGATGAATGTCTCTTATGAAAATCCACGCCAGTTTAGCGAAGAAGATTTACATCTGTTGGGTATGCTTGGTGTTCAGGCAGCTATCGCAATTGAAAACGCCCGCTTATTCGAACAGGCTACTGTGGAGCGCCAGCATTTACAGTTGTTATTTGATATCAGCACAGAATTGGCAGTGACGTTGGATGTAGATGAAATATTGGCTCGCGCGATTTCTCTCACCAACCGGGTTTTGAAAGGGGATATCGGTGAGGCTTTCCTTTACAAACCCGATGAAAATCTTTTGATTTTGCACTCATTATGTGGTTCTATCCCTGCTGTATTAGCCGATAAACACGAAAGAATAAAGCTAAAGTTTGGAGATGGATTAGCCGGTTGGGTAGCGGAACACCGCCAGCCTGTTATCGTACCCGAGGTTGATCAAGATGAACGCTGGCTGCCGGTCAAGGGTTTAGATGATAATATTCACTCGGTGATTTCAGCGCCTATTTTGGCTAATAATAATATCTTGGGTGTGATTCACGTCTTGCATAATCAACGGGATGCTTTTTCTGCTGACCAGCTTGAGTTGCTCAAAGCAATTTGCCAGGAGGTTGGTCTTGCCTTAAGTAACGCAACACGATATCAGGAAATCAACCGTAGGCTTACTGAGATGACGTTGATTCAATCGTTAGCTCAAAAATTTAATCAGCGCCTTGATGTGCAAGCGATCTTAAACGAGGTTGTCAATCGGCTGGCAGAAACAATGGGGTTTCCCTTAGTGGAAATTTTCCTTATTGAAGGGGATGTGATGCGTTTAAGAGCATCATTTGGAAATGTGCCAGAAACGCCTGAATTGCCTGTAACCCGGGGTGTAATCGGGAAAGTGATTCAGACTGGTAAAGCTATTTTTATTCCCGATGTATCGGTGGAACGTGATTTTATGGGTGATATTCCAGATACTGCCTCCGAATTGGCAGTACCGATTTTCAGGGGCAGTCAAGTTGTTGGGGTTATTAATATCGAAACGAACCGAATGACACAATTAGATGAACAAGATAGAAGGTTGTTAGAAGTTTTAGCCGGTCAAATTTCGATTGCACTGGAAAATGCATTCCTTTATGAGCAGGTGCATGAACATGCACAAGAACTGGAAGTTATCGTTGAACAGAGAACATCGGAATTAACCGAATTATTTCAGGTGAGTCAAAAAATCGGCTACACCTTATCATATGATGAGCTTTTTCATGTTCTGCTCAGTCACCTTCTTTCGGCTGTGGGGGCTGAATTTGCTGCCAGTTGTTTTTTCCAGAACGGGCATCGAAAAGTAATGATTGAAACTATTCGACCCCTTGCCCCTGTTGCGCTCAATCAATTAAGAATTCTATGGGAAAATCAATTAGTTCAAGGTGAAGTCAATCAGAAAGAAATTTCTCAGGTGCCGGTGGAAGTAATCCTGCGTGATACACCTTCACACAAAAATGAACAAATCCAACAGATTGAGGATGTCCTCGAAGCCCCAATTTTAATTAGCGGAAAACAAGTCGGGTTAATATTAGTGGGAGGAGCAGGAATACAACAAGGCAACGAAGGGCAAAAACGATTGCTCAGCACTTTTGCCCACCAGGCTAGTCTTGCAGTGGAACGGATATCGGCTATCCGCGCCGCGGAACAGCAACGGCTGGAAAATCTAGTGGAACATTTACCGGTGGGTGTATTGTTTTTGGATTCCGACCAGCGGTTGTTAGTAACCAACCCGCTGGGCAGAGAGTTGTTATCGGTGTTGAACGCAAAAATTATGGATGGTGTATTGAAAGAAATTGCGGGATTAAATATCGAGGAAATTATCAATCAGGACATGGAAATCGTTCCTATCGATATAGTTCAAGATGAATTATTACATCGGTATTTCGAAGCGCAAGCGCGACCCGTTGGAGATGAAAAACGCCAATGGGTAATTATGTTGCGGGAAGTAACCGAAGAAAAGGAAAACCAATCCCGCATTCAAATGCAGGAACGCCTGGCAACTGTAGGACAATTGGCGGCTGGAATCGCCCATGATTTTAATAATATTATGGCTGCTATTTTGGTTTATGCCGACTTATTACGGAATGATCCTAATTTACAGAGAGCCAGCCAGGATAGATTGGTAATTATCCAACAGCAGGTTCAACGGGCTGCCAGTTTGATTCGGCAGATCCTGGATTTCAGCCGACGATCGATTATGGAGCAATCTTCCCTCGATTTGCTGCCTTTCATTAAGGAATTAGAAAAAATGTTGGGGCGCATTCTCCCTGAAACGATCCATGTGGAATTGTTATACCAAGGAGGAAGTTATCTTGTTAATGCCGACCCAACCAGATTACAGCAGGTTTTCATGAACCTGGCTTTAAATGCTCGGGATGCCATGCCGGAGGGGGGATTACTGCAATTTTCATTAAAACAAATCACTTGCCGGGAGAATGAAAATCCTCCCATTCCTGAACTTCCTTGTGGAAATTGGGTTGTTATTTCGGTTAAAGATACTGGTCATGGCATTGCTGTAGAACATCTGCCTCATATATTCGAGCCTTTTTATACCACCAAACCCGTAGGTCAAGGCACTGGTTTAGGTTTGGCGCAGGTATATGGCATTATAAAGCAGCATGATGGTTATATTGATGTTCAAAGCCGTTTAGGATTTGGTACGACATTCACCATCTATCTGCGTGCCGAGGAAGCAAATAATAATTCTCTGGTTGTCTCTGAGGCTTCAGAAATCGATGGTATTGGAATACCGGTGTTGATCGTTGAGGATGATCATGCAACCCGCGAAGCCTTGAAAGCCCTATTAGAAGCTTATAACTACGAAGCCTGTACAGCAGCAAATGGATTAGAAGCTTTAGAATATTTGGATAAGCATAGCGGGGCGGTTGAAATGATCATCAGTGATGTTGTCATGCCTAAAATGGGGGGATTAGAATTGTTTTATGCAATACAAAATCGATGGCCTGATATTAAGATGCTGTTTATCACTGGTCATCCAATGGATGCAGAAAACCAAAAATTATTAGAAAAAGGCAGTGTACACTGGCTTCAAAAACCATTTTCTGTACAGGAATTTAGCCAGGCGGTACAAAATTTATGCCAAAGGTAACTCCTCATCAAACCATGAGTAGTTACTGGAAAATTCATTCCTTAGTTTTCATTTAGCAACAAGGCTGATGATCATCACCAATATAATCAGCACTGCGATAACCGCAAATACCGCCTGCTGCGCTCGCAGCCGTCGTTGTTCACGGGTAGATACAGATTTCTTTTTGCTAGACATGATTTCTCCTAATAATAATCGAGTTTATTCCAAATAAGACTTAATGGCTTCTGCTAGTTTTGGCGTAATTCCAGGGATAGCGGATAATTGTTCCAGGGATGCTTCCTGAATTCTCTGAATCGATCCCAGATGCGTTAATAATGCTTTCCTTTTTGCAGGTCCAATGCCTGGTATAGCATCCAGGCGAGAAGCTAACCCTTCTTTGGAACGTAATTTCCGATGAGATGATATCGCAAAGCGATGGGCTTCGTCTCTAATTCGTTGGATGAGATAGAATCCCTGGGAATGGCGGGGTAACAATAGAGGTTGTTTTCTATCAGGGAGGAACAATTCCTCATTTTGTTTTGCCAGACCGGCAATTGGAATTTTTTCCAAAAGATCAAATTTTTCCAAAACCGCAGTTGCTCTACTTAATTGACCTTTACCTCCATCTACCAGCAGCAGATCGGGCAGCAAAGCAAATGCAGGGTCGGGTTTCTTGCCGGGTGTTTGAACCAATTCCTGGGCAGCCTGCCAGCGGTTGAAACGCCGGGTAAGGACCTCTTCCATGCTGGCAAAATCATCGGGTCCTTGCACCTGGCGAATATTAAAATGGCGGTAATGTTGTTTTTTGGGCGTCCCTTGTTCAAAAACAATCATACTGCCCACCGCTGCGGTGCCTTGGGTATTTGAAATATCATAGCATTCGATGCGGTTTAGAGGAGTGGTCAAGTTAAAAGCGATTTGCAGCTCGCTGAGCGCCTGTAATTGGCGGTTTTTATCTGCTTGCCACTGAGCTTGAAGTGAATTCAATGTTTCCACTGCATTTTGAGCTGCCAATTTGACTAAATCTGCTTGCTGCCCCTGGTGGGGTACGATGATCTCCACCTTTTGGCCGCCGCTTTTTTGGCTTAACCACTGCTTTATTATATTTGCTTCTTCTATCTCATTGGGTAATAAAAGCTGCGGTGGAACGTTTGGTGATTGATCATAGAATTGTTTAATAAAAGATTCAAAAACATTTGAATCGGGATTATCGGCAGTGCCTTCCAACAGAAAATAATCTCTGCCAATGAGTTTACCTCCCCGAATGAAGAATACCTGAACACACGCTTCACCGTTCGAGCGTGCCATGGCGATAACATCCGAATCGATATAATCGCTTGAAATCACTTTTTGTTTTTCGACTACATTTTCGATGGCGCGTATCTGATCGCGCAGCACACTGGCTTTTTCGAAATTCAACGCTTGCGATGCCTTTTCCATCTCGAATTGAAGCCGTGAAACGATAGGTTCTGTTCTGCCCATGAGGAATTGGCAGAGATCATCGATCATTTGCCGGTACCCTGATTGTGATATGGCTCCAATGCAGGGTGCAGCGCAAAGCTTGATATCATAAAAAAGACAAGCCCGTTCATCGTTACCGGTGATTACGCGGTCGCAGGTGAGGTATGGAAAAATCCGCCGTATAAAATCCAGAGTCTGGTGAACTGCCCATACACTGGTATATGGGCCAAAATAACGAGAGCCGTCTTGCAACATTTGACGGGTTACAGTTACTTTTGGAAAATCATCACCCCATGACACTTTTATAAATGGATATCGTTTATCGTCTTTTAGTCTGACATTATACCGAGGACGGTATTTTTTAATCAGGTTCATTTCAAGGATCAAAGCCTCTAATTCCGAATCGACAACGATCCACTCGATATCCTGAATTCGGCTGACAAGCTGATAAGTCTTGAGATTTTGCTGTGAGGTGCTATGAAAATAAGAACGCACCCGGTTGCGCAAATTAATCGCTTTCCCTACATAGATTACTTTTCCATCGCAATCCCGCATAATATAGCAGCCGGGTTTCCCTGGTAAACTATCGATTATCGCGTTGATTTTTGGTGATATTTCCATACATTAAGATTCTAACATGGGGTTGTTAATCTGGTAAATCGATTGACCAATCGAACCTGGTGCTATAATTATAAAGTTTGCGCAGGGGAAAATTCCATTTTGCGGGAGGTGAATTCTGACCAAGCCATTGGAAGTAGTGGTTGGTGAGTTACTGCGCCAGCGGGGTTGGCGTTTAGCGGTAGCAGAATCATGTACCGGCGGACTGATAGGGAATCTGATCACTAATATTGCTGGATCTTCCACATATTATGTAGGCAGCGTTACTGCTTATGCATATGAAGCAAAAGTCCGGCTTCTGGGGGTAAAATGGGAAACCCTGGAGAAATTTGGGGCGGTGAGTGAAGAAACGGTCCTCGAAATGGCGAGCGGCGTGCGATTGGCGTTGGCAGCCGATATTGGCATTTCTGTGAGCGGCATCGCTGGTCCGGGAGGAGGAACTCCAGAAAAACCGGTAGGTTTAACTTGGATTGGGTTAAGCGACCCGACTACCGAAAAAGCATGGCGAAATATTTGGCAGGGCGATCGAATTGCAATTAAAACTCAGGCTGCTCAGGCTGCATTGCAACTGCTGGCAGATCATCTTAGGAACCTGCGAAGTTGATTCTAGCCTGAATATAGTGAGCATTAGAGAAAAGCCCAGAAATAACGATAGCCAGTAAACACTATGAGGTGTCTCTGATATCGAAAATCTTTTCCCGGCTGGTAATTTATTTGGGCAATGTGTTATTAAGTGAGCTTAAGTCAGGGCAATCAAGGTTGAACGCCTAACCGTTTACGTTCCTCTGCCACAATACTTTCGTCCAATTTTTTAAACATTGGTGCGGGTTGGATAAGCGGTTTGCCTGGCTCAAGGCTGCTGGGCTGCCATTTGCCGCCGGCAAGATGCGGATCATATTGTAAAACGGTATGTACCCCAAGCTCATCCTGAATGTCTGAAGTAAATTGAGTGCCGAAAATCGGCTGCGCATAGCCGAGATATTTGTTTAATTTCTCGCTGGTAAAAGGCAGGAAAGGCGCAAATAAAATTTTGAGTGAATCGATGGCTTTTAATGCGGTAAATATTGATTTTGCGGCTGATTCTTTATCGGTCTTTATCGCCAGCCAGGGAGCAGTTGTATCCAGATATTTGTTAATTTCGGTCGCCAAACGCATTGCTTCGAGTAATGCTGCTCGAAAATGAATCGCATTCAATTGTTCTGCCACAGTTTGGAAGCCCGCTTCTACAGCTGCTAGGACTGCTTGATCTTCAGCGCGTAATTCGCCAGGAACAGGAACATGTCCTTCCCAATGTTTATAGGAAAAAGACAACACCCGGTAGGATAAATTTCCCCAGGTAGCTACTAATTCATTGTTATTTTTATTGAAAAAATCTTGCCAATCCCAATCGGTGTCTTTCCCTTCGGGCATATTGACGGTCAGGTAATATCGTAAAGGATCAGGATCGTAACGGGATAAGAAATCCAAACCCCATACTGCCCAATTACGGCTTCCAGATATTTTTTGACCTTCCATATTCATGAATTCGTTGGCAGGCACATCG
>JAAZNS010000038.1 GCA_012798185.1 Chloroflexota bacterium
GCAACCCGTCCCGAGATGCGTGACAGTGGCTTTCAGGATGTAGATTATGTCTTGACTACACGCGAATTGGCTATTATGATAAAGCAGGCTGGAATAGAGTTTATGAAGCTGGAAGAGGAAGATTATGACAGCTTTATGGGCGAATCGTCGGGTGCTGCTGTTATTTTTGGTGCCACCGGAGGTGTAATGGAAGCTGCCCTGCGTACGGCTTACGAGATTGTAACCGGTCGTGAAGTACCTTTTACTAATCTCAATATTACTCCGGTTCGGGGTATGGAAGGTGTAAGAGAAGCCACTATTAAGATTGAGAATGTTAAACCCGAGTGGAGTTTCCTTGAAGGGGCAGAATTGAAAGTGGCAATTGCTCACGGTTTGTCTAATGCAAAACAATTAATGACTGCCATTCGGGATGGAAAAGCCTATTATCATTTTGTTGAAATAATGGCATGCCCGGGTGGATGCCTGGGAGGCGGAGGTCAACCTATTCCTACTAATCAAGCCATTCGTCAGAAACGAGCAGAAGCAATCTATGCCGAGGATGAGGGACTGCCCATCCGCAAGTCGCACGAAAATCCTGAGATTATACAAGTTTATAACGAATATTTGGGAGAGCCGTTGGGGCATCGCTCACACGAGTTGCTGCACACGCATTACAAACCCAGGAAACGTTACTAAATTAGGGGGGGGGCGCGCCGGCGCAGCCGGCGCGCACAATCTCATCCTGTTTTACTCTTTATTGCTTTAAAAATCAATAAATTAAATAAAATCAAATCGGTTATGAAAGAAATAAAAATATTACTGGTGGATGATGATATTGATTTTGTATTCATCCAGAAAGCCATGCTCGAAAAGGAGGGTTTCCAGGTGGTTACAGCTGGTGACAAAATTGCCGGTCTTGAACGTGCCCGTGCCGAGAAACCTGATTTGGCAATTTTAGATGTGATGATGACCACTGAGCAGGAAGGTTATGAAATGGCCCGCGAAATGAAAAAAGATCCTGCTCTGAAAGATATTCCCATCATCATGCTGACGAGTGTAGATGCTATCACTGG
Source organism: Chloroflexota bacterium (assembly GCA_012798185.1). Taxonomy (GTDB): domain Bacteria; phylum Chloroflexota; class Anaerolineae; order Anaerolineales; family UBA4823; genus JAAZNS01. Next base: position 1,053 of record JAAZNS010000038.1, read on the forward strand.
ATTAAATTTGAAAGAAATGGCTAAAGACCCCAAATGGCTTCCCGTAGAAGCCTATCTGGAGAAGCCCGTCCAGCCGCAGCAACTGTTGGGGGAAATTAAAAAGCTGCTGAATTTGTGATTCCGGGCGTTAACCAAAATCCACACTCCTAATTTTCGGGGGCACCTTCGGGCTGCCCCTTTTTTATCCTCGGGTAAATACCGGTTTGCGTGGCTCAGAGAGCAATTCGTTGTATACGTAACCTTCTTCGTCGAATGCAGGTAAGTCGCTGGGCTCAGTAATGCCATTTCGCAGAACCCATGCCGCCATGAGTCCACGCGCTCGTTTGGCAAAGAAGCTAATCATCTTGTAATTCCCATCTCTGTATTCTTTAAACTCCGGGCTGATGATTGTGGCTTTAATATTCTTGGGATTAATAACTTTAAAATACTCATTGGAAGCTAGGTTCAGTAGAATATTGGTACCAATTTTTTCCATGTCGTTTTTCAAAAGCCGGGTAACATCATTTTTCCAAAATGCATAAAGATCATTTCCTGCTTCATTGGGCAGAGCTGTCCCCATTTCGAGCCGATGAGGCAAAATAAGATCAAAAGGACGTAATACCCCGTAAAGCCCCGAAAGTATCCTTAATCTTTTTTCTGCAGCTGGATAAGCACTGTCAGGGAAAGGGGTAGCGTGAAAACCTTCATAAACATCTCCTTTAAAAACCAGCAATGCCGGCTTACCCTCTATTTCATGTTTGTTTCTTTTCCATTCTTGATAGCGCTGAAAGTTTAATTCAGCCAGATTATCGCTAATGCCCATTAAGTCTCTTATTTCATCCTTGGTTTTTGACCTCATTAGTCGGGCCAAATATTCGGCTTTGTTTATTAAAACGGGCAAGTGCTTGTTTTGCAAATGGGTATTATGAAGATTGAAATCAAGCGTTTTGGAAGGTGACAATACGATCAGCATAACTGTGGTTTTTTCCGTTAACTAAAAAATAGTTATCAATAAATTTTTTAACCGATTCAATATACTCTTCCCTTACTTTA
>JAAZNS010000379.1 GCA_012798185.1 Chloroflexota bacterium
GGATTATCGATTAGCTCGCCATTCGGAATCTCAAATAACGCAGTAAGCGGGTTGACTGCTGCATTGACGACCAATTTTCCCCACAACAGCGATTGCAAATCGGGTGATATTTCGACCATAAAACCGGCTTTTTGCAGCAATCCAATAACAGGCGTCAAACGGGGATGCTCGCCCACTGAAATCATGCCATCCCCAGCAAATTTCACAATCCCGGGCGCAATTAAATGAGCGCCAATGGTTGTCGATCCAATTGCTACGCGTTCTTCACCCAAGTATTCGACCAAAATCTCACGGTTGCCCAACCCATTTTGCAGGGTGAGAGCTATCCCTTGTGGTGATAGACAGGTAGATAACTGTCGGGCAGAGCGCTCGGTTTGCCACGATTTTACCAACACCAATCCAGCCTGGATTCCCAGGCATTCCTGCGGATCGGTAATAGCGCTAACCGCATAGGTATACTCTGAGCCGTCAGTTTCCACCAGTGTCACACCCCGCTGCTGTAATACCCGGATTCCTTCCTGCCACCTGCCCAGCATAATCACAGATACACCGCTGGCGCACAACCGGGCAGCAAATAAACAAGCCATCGCGCCGCTGCCAACAATCAAGAAAGAATCTTGTGAAAGTTTCTCCATTCAGATTACCGTCTGTTATGATGTTTTTCGAAATGTATGCCTTCCTGAACGAAGCAATGATTGCTTTGACTTAAGAAAACTTGCCATTCTTCATCAGACATTTCGATGCTGTGCTCTTTTGTGGGAAAAGCTGCGTTTTTAACATCCTGGATATATGCTATAAAAGCTTCCTTCATTTTTTCTTGCAGGAGAACATATTGCTTGACGAATCGGGGTGTAAAACGCTCGAACAATCCTAGCATATCATGGGTAACCAAAACCTGCCCGTCACAGCCTGCGCCGGCTCCGATGCCGATGGTAGGGATATCCAGCGACTGAGACACGAATGCTGCCAGCTTTGCAGGGATGGATTCTAATACGATGCTGAAACAGCCAGCTTGCTGCAGCCATATTGCATCCTCCAATAATCGGATCGCCGCGGCAGCATCGCGCCCTTGCGGGCGAAAACCTCCCAGCTGATTGACGCTTTGCGGAGTCAGACCCAGATGCCCCATTACCGGGATGCCGGCGGCAACAATAGCACGGATGGTTTCCAGCCGTTCACGTCCGCCTTCCAGCTTTACCGCATCCATTCCAGCTTCCTTTAAGAAACGACCAGCGTTACGCACTGCCTCTGAAATGGAGACCTGATAAGACATGAATGGCATATCACCGACCAGCAAGGCATATTGCGCACCACGCCGTACGGCTTTGCAGTGATGCAGCATGTCTTCCATAGTTACCGATAAGGTATTTTCATAACCCAATACAACCATCGCCAGCGAATCCCCTACCAGGATCACATCCACTCCTGCCTGATCGAGCGCCAGTGCCGTGGGGTAATCATAGCCTGTCAGCATAGTAATCGGCTCGCCTTGCTGCTTTTTAGTTAACAGGGATAAAGTGGTTATTTTTTTACGTCCTTGCAAGGACGCAGGGGAAGATAAAGGTTGAGTAGACATGGTGCCCTCCTTAATAGGTAGAGTCCAACCAAAAGTGTTGAGACAGAATTAGTGTCTCGGTTTTTCAATCCGAGCATATTGAATATACTATATATGACAAAAAAAGCAAGAGGCTGCCCGGTAAAATAATCAATATTTTAGAAAGGGTTGTAAGCTGTGTTTACTCTGTATTATTTCACTTATTCGCCCTGGCAATCCATGCAAGTTCAACACCAGTGTATATTAACTAATTGCGGCTATTTTAAATAGACTTCGGATAAAATTTCTCCTGGGTACACTGATTGAATATCCTTCTAAACCATCACTAACTACCCTAATAATATAATCGTCACCGGCAGCCTCATCATTCCAATAAAAAATTCGCCATTAGTCATAAATTCTAAGGCGTAATTACTCATTCGAAGCCCTTTCTGGATATTCGCTTCAATATTGTCTTCTTGCTAAACTTTCCTGCTACACACCTAAAAATCTGCGCACGAATTTAACCTTATCTTCGGTGAATGGTGGACGGGTAAAGTAATTCATGTCGAAAAAGCCCTGCTCGAAAATCGGCTTCGGATGGCTGAACTCTTTATAACCCTCATAGCCGTGGTATCTGCCCATCCCGCTGGCACCAATTCCGCCAAAGGGGAGATAATCTGTTGAGGCATGCAGTAAAGCTCCATTGACGGTCACCCCGCCTGAAGTAGTATGCGAGATCACATAATCTTTTTCCGCTTCGTCATGTCCGAAATAGTACAACGCTAGCGGGCGTCCATGACTGTTAATATATTCGATTACTTCTTCGATCTTTCGATAAGGCATCACCGGTAGCAGCGGTGCAAATATCTCCTCCTGCATTACCAGCATATCCTCCTTGACTTGCAGGATCATAGTAAGCGGAATACAGGCATCAGCCTCTGGTGCAAATTCCTCATCAGCCGGATTAACCGGAATGATCTTAGCCCCTTTAGCTTCGACGTCCTTTAAATATCCCTGTACACGGGCAACTTGTTTTTGATTGATCAGCGGCGTA
>JAAZNS010000380.1 GCA_012798185.1 Chloroflexota bacterium
AGTGGCTTTGAGTGAAAATGCTCCCGGGAATCGCCGGTGCACCAGGTAAAGGAGTGCGAATGCCTGAGCGGTGTAGGCGGTGGCGTTTGCTAATCCAAAAGCTGGCGCGCCTAACCTGGGTGCCAGCGATGCAGCCAAAAGGATGAATGTCGTTGTGGTTGCCATGGCTGCGATGAGCGGTGTGCGGGCATCTTGTTGGGCATAAAAGGCGCGCGCTGCCACTTCCATCAGCGAATGCCCCATTAGACCAAGCAGATAAGCACGCGTCGTCCATACCACAATTTCGGTTCCGGCAGCGTCGAAGCCTAATATGCCAATCACTGGACGAATGACTATCGCCAGAATCGCCATGCTGGGTAAGGTCAATGCCAGGATAACGCGCACAGCAGAATTTAACGAATGCCGAAACAAATCAATTTCCCGTCGGGTGATATGTTCGGAGATCGTTGGCAGCAATGCAGTGCCAAGTGCAGTGCCAATGAGCGTTTCAGGGACCTGCATAAACAGCCAGCCGTAAACCAATGCCGAAACTGTGCCTTCTATTAATCGGGAAGCGATATTATCCTGGGCAAGGAAAACAAGTTGAATACAAAAAACGGTGAGAATACGCGGCGCTAATAAATGAAGCACCTGCTGCACACCGGGATGGCGGATGCCGATGGCGGGAGTCCAGTGAAATTGATAGCGGATCATACCGGGAATTTGGACAACCAGGAAAAGCACCGAGCCAAGAATAATGCCGTAAACCAAGCCATAGACACCCATGCCATAGGCTGGCAAGGTAAGCGGACCGATCTGAATGCCTTGCTGCGGGGCAAGGATTGTCACCCCCAATAAAGCGCCCAGGTCATACATACTGGGGGCAATGGCGGGCAGCAGGAAGTGTTGATTGGCTTGCAGGCTTGCCATGACTAACCCGCTCAACGAGAAGAGCAAAGTGGCGAATAGATTGAGGCGCATTAAGTCGACGACCAATGACTGCTGTACCGTGGTGAAACCCGGAGCAATCCCTAAACCCCAGCGAACCATTTTGGGGGCAAATATTGCCACGATGATCGAAAGTGCTGCTGTGCATAAAAATACCAGATTGGCAATACGGGAGAACAAATCCCAAGCTGCTGGTTTACCTCCCTTCTGTAAATATTCCGATAGAACAGGAATAAATGCAATGGCCAGTGCCCCGCCGGATATCAGGGCGAAGATCAGATCAGGGATATTATTGGCGGCATTGAATGCATCCAGCTCACGGGATAACCCAAAAGTGCGGGCGACCAGCACCTGCCGGATAAATCCCAGAAGTTTTTCAACACCGAAAAAGAAAGCAATAATGAGGGTAGAACGGGCGATGTGAGTCATGGGATGAATTATAAACGAATGTTTTGATGTTATATGTACCCTGAGCTGTTCATGTACGATTCTATCTTCTGTATTTATTAAGGAATCGCATTGAACTGAAGCTGTCCTAAAAGTACGCTGTCACCCTGAGCGAAGCGAAAGGTCTTTTCATTACATAACATAAAAGGGATATTTCGCTGCGCTCAACATGACAAAATCGACTTTTAGGACAGCCCCTTCCAAATGAAATCTATTGCCTTGGTATTTCCGATCAGCAATTAAATATGTTGGTTTTGTTATTTAATAGCAGATCTGAGTGATGCGAAGGGTTATTTTATAGTTATGAGATGTATTGCTTTGTTTTGTGAAACATTCAATAAGCGCCATTATAAAATCGACTTTTTGGGAAATCACTGTTGGAGGGGGAAAAATCACAAAATCATGGTTTATCTAACATCAGAAAGAATATTCCCTCTTGAAATTCACAAAATAATGACTATAATATAAAGAAAAATGCATTTGTCAAGACAAATAGAACTGACGCAATAGGAAGATAGGAAAAATGGATTTGACTGGTGATACAAATTTTTTAAATGCTGCGCTCCCCACATATTATGAGCTTAAAAGCATAGAGCAGATTGAAGCGATTACAGACAAAATTCGTTACCGTATGTTGATCTTACTCACTGAAAAAGCCATGACCAGTGCTCAGTTAGCACGGGCTCTCAATATTACCCGGCAGCGGGCTTATTACCACCTTAAAGTATTAGAGAAAAACGAAATTGTCCATTTAGTGGGTACTCAATTAGTGGGAGAAATGTTAGAAAAATACTATAGAGCTTATGGATTTATCCATTCGTATACTGCTTTAGTAAACCGATATTACCAAACCGAAACCCAGCCTGAAATCAACCGTCTCTTGAAAGCAGTTAATAATTTCGTTATTACCTTGCTTAATGAAGCGCGAGATAACGTACTTCAGGAAGATTTCCTCGAGCATTTCCAGTTAAGTTATCAATTCGATTCCCCTTATCTATTAACCCCTCAACAAGCTCAGGCATTACGGTCCGAAATTGTAGATCTTTGTAAGCGTTACCTCGAAATCGACCACCAAAACCGGCTTTCAGAAAATCGAGAATCTTTCATTCGATTGAGAAATTCTGTGTTTCTAAGTCCTTTTCCAAAAGGATTTTCTGAGATTTTAAATTCACCGGATCTGCCCCAAGAATTATAAATTCTGCACTGAAAAACAGTAATTTCTTTGTTTGTATAAGCAGGTTTCAGCCAAATTTGCATCAGGAGGTGAGGATAAGAAAATTATTGAAGGTGTTCCTGAGAAATGCCCTTTCTATCGAATTGTTGGCTTTGCAAATGAATATTCTAATTTGCTATTAACAAAATAAGGAAGAAAAATATGAACAACCGGTGGTCAATTATTTGCATAATGATGATTTTTGCGCTTATCCTTAGCGCATGCGGGGGCGTAAAAACCACCCCTCAAGTTTCTCAAGAAACTGTTTCTGTGGAACAATCTATTGAAGAAGAAGCTGCAAACCCTACCCCAGCACCAGCCGACACCCCAATTCCAGAGGGTCCAAGAGTATTGAAAGTGGCTGCAACTGCTAATATCACAACGTGGGATCCGGTGAAATCTTTTTCCACCGAAGCATTATACATGGGGAATTTTTATGAGGGTTTAATCCGCATAAATCCTCCTTCCGCTTCAGAACGCTTTACACCTTTACTGGCTGAAAAATGGGATGTCAGCGAGGACGGCTTGGTTTGGACATTCTATTTACGGGAAGGGGTGAAGTTCCACGATGGTGAACTGTTAACCGCTGAGGCGGTAAAGAAATCGATCGAAGCAGCAAAGGATCATGGTGGTGCTTCTTTCATTTGGCTGCCTCTTGGTTCAATCGATGTTGTTGATGATTTAACAGTTAAATTCAATCTGACTTACGCCGCGCCGCTTGATTTGATCGCCGCATCCTTGTATGGAGCATGGATTGTCAGCCCGAAGGCGTTGGATGCTGCCGCTCAAGATGATCAATACTTCGAAGCTGGAATTGAGGCAGGTACCGGACCTTATATGCTTGAATCGTACGAACCAGATAAAGAAGTTTTAATGACGCGTTTCGATGATTATTGGGGCGGATGGGATGACGTAAAACATTTCGATAAAGTGCTGATTACTATTACACCCGAAGCAGTGCAACAACAGCAAATGCTGGAGAGCGGAGAAGTGGATTTAGCGCTTTCTATTCCGCTGGAAAATATGGAACAATTTAAAAACAAACCTGGCGTTACTTTTTACGAAGAGCCTTCTTTGTATAATTATGTCGGCTTTTTCAATACACTCCGTAAACCGCTTGATGACCCTAAGGTGCGCAAAGCATTATCTTATGCCATACCTTATAACGATATTATCAAAATCGGCGGTCAGGGATATGGCATTCAATCACGCGGGCCTGTTCCGGCGGGTGTTTGGCCGTATTCAGAAGAAGTGCCTCAATATACATATGACCTGACCAAAGCTAAGGAATTACTCGCCGAAGCTGGCTACCCGGATGGAGGCTTTGAGTTAACCCTCACATATGCTGCAGAAAATCAGGCGGAAGAACGTTTAGCGCCATTAATCAAGGATTCTTTTGCTGAAATTGGGGTTACGGTTAATATCGAAGCCATTCAATTCAACCAGCAATGGGAAAAGGCAAAGGCTGATCCAGCTAATGCACAGGATATTTTCTTGTTACTGTATTGGCCTACCTATAGCGACGCAGGAACGGACAACCTATATTCCATGTTCCACAGCAGCGAGGTGCCGTTCTTCAATTTGAGTTATTGGAAAGATGAAGAGTTTGATAAAAAGATCGACGAAGCGGCTGCATTGACTGTGACCGATCCTAAGAAATCGCAGCAATTATATACTGAAGCGATGACGCGTTTAGTCGATCAGGCGCCCGGCTTTTTCCTTTATGATGTCACTGCTGTTTTTACCTTTCCGGATTATATTAAGGGATATCAATATAATATGAATTACCCATTCACCACTTTCTTTTATCCGATGTACACTGAGTAATTCATGAGGCTGTTGAAAAAAACTTACTTTGAAAAATTATTGGCATACCTCCAATGATTTTTCCTAATAATACATTTCGACACTCATAAAAAACCTAATAACTTTAAAATTGGAGGGGGCGGGTGAAATTTGCCCAAACCCTCCATTCATCGATAGTATTTATTTTTACAATGCTATTCTTGCTATGATATGCTCATGAATCTACAAAAAGCCGAATACATCCTGCGCCGGTTGCTCACCTCGGTCTTCGTTCTATTGGGTCTCACTGTGATCACCTTTTTTATCGCCAGGGTAGTGCCTTCGAATGCTGCAGCCTTATACATTGGTCCTAAAGCTCGACCAGAGGATATCGAACGCGTAACGAAATTATTAGGATTGGATAAACCACTACCAGTTCAATATCTGGTTTATATGAGAGATGTATTGAAAGGAGACTGGGGGACTTCAATTAGCAGCAAAAGACCGGTGTTACAGGAAATCGCCAGCCGTTTTCCAGCTACTTTTGAATTATTATGTACTGCCATGATCATTGCAGTTGCTACTGGAATTGTGGTGGGTGTCATCAGCGCACAATGGCAGGGCAAGTGGCTGGACATCTTGGTGCGTGCTGCATCCATTGTGGGGGTTTCCGTTCCAGCTTTTTGGCTTGGATTATTGCTGCAAATTCTTTTTTTTCGCAACTTGAATATCCTGCCGCTTTCCGGGAGAGTTGATTCCGATTTGCGTTTTACTCATCCCATCATGGTTACAACGGGTATCTACCTCATCGATGCGATCATTCATCAGAATTGGGTTGCCTTGAAAGATGTGTGCCTGCACATGATTCTGCCGGCGCTGACCCTGGCTGCTTACCCAGCCAGCCTGATTGCCCGTATGACCCGTGCCACCATGCTGGAAGTGCAATCGCAGGATTACATTCGAACAGCGCGGGCATATGGATTGAAAGAATCGTTCATTGTCTATATCTTAGCACTGAAAAATGCCATCAGCCCGACGCTTACCGTAATAGGGTTAACCCTGGCATATGCGCTGACCGGTTCTTTTTTTGTTGAAATTGTCTTCAACTGGCCTGGCTTAGGAATGTTTACTGTACGATCGCTGCTGAATTTAGATTATCCGGCAATTATGGGCATTACGCTGTTTGGTGCTATTGGGTATGTGTTGATTAATTTATTGGTTGATATTGTACAAACCTGGATCGATCCGCGAATCAGTCTGAGTTAATAAATATGGCTATCAAAGAATCTATATCGAATATTCAATCACTAGATACACCGCCACAATCACGACGAACTCTGGTGCATATCGCTCAGGTAATTTTGCGTGATCCGCTGGCACTATTGAGCACAATCATCATCATCGTTTTTTTCTTTGTGGCAGTTTTTGCGTATCAACTGGCGCCATTTCCCGAGCAGGGGGCGGGAAAATCAAACCCTGCAACTGCCATGCTCGATCCCTCACCTGAACATCCCATAGGAACAGACCGCTTGGGGCGTGATATGTTAAGCCGGATAATTATTGCCTCCCGGCCTGCGCTTGTAGTTCCAATTGTGGTGGTTTTTCTTGCAGTGATAATTGGTGCACCATTGGGGGCAATTGCCGGTTATAAAGGCGGTTGGCTGGATGAAGTGATCATGCGAATCACCGATTTATTTCTGGCGTTTCCCTTTTTGCTATTAGCTATGTCGATTGCTACTGCCCTAGGACGAGGTTTGGATAAAGCAGCGATTGCTCTGATCGTTTCGTGGTGGCCATGGTATACGCGGTTAACGCGCAGTATCGCAGCCAGCTTGAGTCAGCGTTATTTTGTGATGGCTGCGCGCTCTATTGGCGTCCGTGATTCAGTTATCATTCTGCGTCACATTTTACCGAATTGCATTTCGCCTATCCTTGTCCAGGCGACCATCGATTTGGGCTTGGTCATTCTGGCAATGGGGGGATTGGCGTTTTTAGGTTTAGGAACGCAGCCACCTGCTCCTGATTGGGGGTTGATGGTTAGCGACGGTCGGACATTTATATTTAAACAATGGTGGCTTTCCACTTATCCAGGATTAGCTATCTTTATCGTCGTATTAGCATTCAACCTGCTGGGTGACACACTACGCGATGTATTCGATCCGAGGCAATACCGATGAGAGATCCTATCCTACGCATCGAAGATCTCCATATCGAATTCCGCACTTCACGCGGGGTGATCCATGCATTGCAGGGTGTCACCTTCGATGTCATGCCTGGTGAAATATTTGGTGTGGTTGGCGAAACAGGCTGCGGGAAGACGATTACCGGGCTTTCTGTGTTACGCCTTTTACCAAGGTCGGCGCGTATTACTCAAGGCAATATTCGATTTGAGGGGGTGGATTTATTGAAGATTTCACAGCGGGAAATGCGCAGCATTCGCGGAGGAAAAATCAGCATCATTTTTCAAGATCCTTCTACATCGATGAATCCTTTATTTACAATTGGATTCCAAATGAACAAAGTAATTCGCGAGCACCTGAAATTTTCCCGTGAAAAAGCCAGGGAACGAGCGCTGACGATGCTTGCCGCAACCGGATTGCCAGACGTGGAACGGATATATGATTCATACCCTCATCAACTTTCTGGTGGAATGCTGCAGCGGGCGATGATTGCATTAGCTTTGTCTTGTGAACATTCCTTGCTGATCGCCGACGAACCAACAACCGCCCTCGATGTAACCATTCAATCGCAGATATTACAATTAATGAGAGAATTGCAGCAAAAACTGGGGGTTGCCATGATATTGATTACACATAATTTAGGTGTAGTGGCTAATATGTGCGACAGGCTGGTCGTGCTTTATGCCGGACGGGTAGTGGAAATTGGTGAAAGCAGAAGTATATTTGAAAATCCGCAGCATCCTTACACCCGAGGATTAATGAGCGCCATTCCCGCACCTGGAAGCCGTGGAAACAGGCTGTCTGCCATCCCGGGAAATGTCCCAATTGATCCAGGTGCCTTGAAAGGTTGTGTTTTTGCGCCGCGCTGTGCTTTCGTAATGCCGCGTTGCCTTAAAGAATCCCCCGTCATGTTCCATTTATCTAAGGATCATGCGAGTACCTGTTTCCTCGCAGAAAGGGGGGATCTATTTTAATGCCCAATCCAATAATCGTAGCAAAAGATATCGTTAAAGAGTTTCAGCTCCCTGGAGGGTGGCTTTCGAGAAAAAAGCATTCTATACGGGCGGTGGACCAAGTAAGTTTTGATGTCAGCCGGGGAGAAGTATTTGGGTTAGTGGGCGAATCGGGCTGCGGGAAGAGTACGCTTGGTTTAATGTTGTTGAGATTGCTGGATATCACTTCGGGCAGTCTATTCTTCAATAGTATTGACCTAACCAGGTTAACCAGTGCAGAACTGCGACAGTTAAGGCGGCAAATGCAGATTGTCTTCCAAAATCCTAATTCATCGCTAAGCCCTCGCCTGAAAGTACTAGATATTGTGGCTGAGCCGTTGCGCACACATCACATTGCGCCGGAGAAGCAAATGCGTGAACAGGTATTGTTGTTGCTTGATCAGGTTGGCTTGGGAAAACAACATCTAGATCGTTTTCCTCATGAAATGTCGGGTGGGCAATACCAGCGAGTGGCAATTGCCAGAGCGCTTGCCTTAAACCCAAGCCTGATTGTGTTGGATGAACCAACTTCTGCATTGGATGTTTCGGTACAGGCGCAAATTATAAATCTCCTGGTTGATTTACAGCAAAAACTGAATTTAACCTTTATATTTATTTCTCACGATTTGAATGTCGTACAGCATATTTCAGACCGGATCGGTGTGATGTATCTGGGAAAATTGGTGGAAATTGGTAAAAGCGAAGAGGTTTTTATGCAGCCCCTACATCCATACACAAAAGCTCTTTTGGCATCGATTCCACAGCCAAAAATTGGGAAAGATAAGGAATTAAAAACATTGAAAGGACAAATACCCAGTGTAGCTAATCCGCCGTCGGGCTGCCGGTTTCATACCCGCTGCCCGTCAGTGATTTCTAAGTGTAAGCTATCGGAACCCGAACTTATTGCTGTTAGTATAGATCGTTTTGTTGCTTGCCACTTGGTGGTGGAGTAAAATTACTTTGGAGGAATTATCGATATGTCGCGTTTATTGGGAATTGCTGGTGTACAGATGGAGCCTATTGCTGGAAATGCCTGGGAGACTTTTCGCAAGATCGAAATGCTGGTGCACGAAATTGGATTGAGCTATCCCTGGGTGCAATTAATTCTTTTTCACGAGCTGGTTGTGCCTGGATTTGCTAAGTTTTATTTACAAGAACCTGGTGAGAATGATCTTTTCGAAGCGCAAACAATACCTGGCCCATTGAGTGATGCTTTATGCGATCTAGCGCGTCGAGAAAAGCGCTGGCTGGTTCCCGGATCGATGTATGAAATCGAAGGCAATTCGAAATATAATACCGCTTTGGTTATATCACCGGAAGGGAAGCTTATCACCAAGTATCGAAAAATGTTCCGCTGGCTTCCCTATGAAGATGATCTTACACCCGGAGATCAATTATGTGTTTTCGATATCCCAGATGTTGGCAGGCTTGGTTTATGCATTTGTTATGATATGTGGTACCCCGAGGTGGTGCGCACGTTGATTTGGATGGGGGCGGAAGTTATTTTGCACCCCACCTTTACACCAACATCGGATCGATCGTTGGAATTAATATTAAGCCAGGCAAATGCGATCATGAATCAGTGTTATTTTATCGATATCAACGGTGTCAATACTTTCGGGGGTGGAAAATCCATTCTGGTCGATCCAGATGGCAGAGTGCTTCAGCAGGCAGGCGACCACGAGGCGATTCTTACTGAGATTATCGATTTGGACCATGTTACCCGAACCCGTAATTATGGCACGATTGGATTGGCACAAACTTTAAAACAATTACGGGAATGTAGTATAAAATTCCCGATTTATGAACAAGGCGTGAAAAATGGTGAGGGATTCAAACAACTTGAGCCGATGAAATTACATCGCCGATTATATTGAGATAGCTATTAGAGGGGGTTTTTTTTAATTGACAAAATAGAACATATGTGCTATTTAATTAACTAGTAAATCAAAATTACCCATTTTAGGAGGTTCAGATGGAAAAGGCAGCCAGTTTAGTTTTCCCAGGTGCTATTCTTGGCAGTATCGTAGTTGGTTTTTTGGGTTTTTTCATCACTGCGGGAGTTTCATACCCTGGAATCGCTTCTTCTCCAGCTGCTGAGAATATTGCTTTTGTTGATGTGAACAATCATAATAGCCGGACGCTTGTTCAATCTCCGGAAATTAAATGCGAAGTGAGCAGGCAATTTCCCAAGTCTGTCTCGAAGTGGTGCGCGACGATCACCAAATACGCCAAACAATATCATCTGCCGCCCGATTTGATCGCTGCTATGGTGTGGCAGGAAAGCGGCGGTAACCCAAAGGCTTATTCGAGCAGCGGGGCGGTAGGTTTGATGCAGATCATGCCCAGCGACGGCATTGCTGCCAGTTTCATGTGCAGCGGCGGGGCGTGTTTCGCTAACCGTCCATCCATGGCACAGCTGATGGATCCGGAATTTAATATTAAATACGGCGCCCGCATGCTGGCGGGATTAGTCAAAAAACACGGCGGATACCGTGAGGCGCTAAAAGCTTATGGCCCTATGGACTCGGGTTATTACTACGCCGATAAAGTTTTATCGATTTATAAACGTTATGGAAATTGAATTCAGCTAATTTGGAAATTATCAATCAGGCACAAATCGGAAATATTGATAGGAAACCAGGAAAAGAGAGGTAAAGTACATAGAAACTGATCACTTAAAACCGATCATCGAAAATTGTAATCTTTTTATTCGGCATGTTCAGAATTATTTGTAGAACACAACACAATGGTCAACCAGCCGATCATCTTGATAAACAAATTTACCGGAAAAGAACCCTTCATTATTCAGCCAGGGAAGAAAAATAAGGTCTCCCTCCCATAATGGCAGCGACAGTAATTTATCATCGTCGATCCATGCCAGATCGCCCTCTCGGGAATTGATCAATTCTCCATTGAACTGCGTGGCAGTAAAAACGAAAGCATACCAATCTTCATTGTTTGCGAAAAGGGGAAACGTCAAAATGCCTTTGAGTGTGGGATTGTGGATGATCAAACCTGATTCTTCACGCACTTCACGGATCACGCATTCCTCGGGGGTTTCTCCGGGCTCCAATTTTCCACCCAGCCCGTTCCACTTCCCCTGGTGCATGTCATTGGCTTTTTTAATGCGGTGGATCATTAGGGTCTTGCCGGCGTGTTTAATATAGCAAAGTGTGGCGAGTTTCATGGGGAAAATTGTAACACGGGTAGTTATTCTGACTCGCTTATAAGGTGTTTTTTTCGAGAACCC
>JAAZNS010000381.1 GCA_012798185.1 Chloroflexota bacterium
AAGCGAAGGGTCTATTCATTACATAAAAGGGATGTTTCGCTACGCTCAACATGACAAAATCGACTTTTAGGACAGCCCCTTCTATAAAAGACATGATTTCTTATTTCTTATTTCTTATTTCTTCTTTTGTTTTGCTCTCTCGTTTTTATAAGCTAACTCTTTTATTTTTTCCATACCCTTAGTTAATATTTGATCGATTTCCTCAGCTGTGTCAGCGTAATCCACAAGCCTGCCTCCGTATGGGTCGTGAACATCCTTCTTTTCTCCAACCATTTCCCATAATAAATACACTCGTCCTGCAACTTCAGGATACTCCATTTGAATTGCTTCTTTATGTCCATGCTCCATTACTAAAATTAGATCGAATTTATCCAGGTCGATAACATCGATTGGGCGAGATAAATGATAAGATAAATCGATTTGATGATCTGCAAGTACTTGTTGAGAATTTATTGAAGCTGGCATTCCTTCAACAGCCCAGGTTCCAGCCGATTCAATTCTCCAATTCGCAGTGTCATGCGTGATTTTCGATTTAAAAATTGCCATCGCCATTGGAGACCGGCAAATATTCGCAGTACAAACAAACAACAATGATGGCATGATCGTTTAATTATTTGTCTTTATTAGAAGAAGGAATGATTTCTGCCTCTTGCTCCATCGATCCGTTATTGAGCTTTGGCTGTTGACTTGCCCCTCTCCGTTTTTTCTTCTTTCTATCACCGTAATAGGTTGAGTATGAATAATAATATCCCTTATATTGATAATAGCTGGTCCGCGATTTGCTAAAATCGACTTCGTTTAAAACCACACCTAATATATTAGCGTTTACCCGGGTAAGTTGTTCGACTGCCTGAGCAGCAACAGCTTGTTTTGTTACGCCGGGTTTCACTACTAATAAGACACCATCTACACGCGGCGCCAGAACTGCTGAATCGGTCACCGCCATAATAGGGGGCGAATCAATAATAATAAAATCAGCCTGCTCTTTTATTAAAGAAAGGATTTCAAACATTTTTCCCGAGCCAAGCAACTCAGATGGATTTGGCGGTAATTCGCCCGACGGCATTATCAATAAATTTTCTATTTCGGTTTTTTGGAGAGAACCATCTAAGGAAATCGATGATTGCACAAAAATATTGCTCATTCCATATCGATTAGCCACATTAAATATTTTATGAACACGAGGGCGGCGCAGATCCGCATCGATTAATACGACTTTTCTTCCACTTTGAGCTAACACTATGCCTAAATTGGCAGCAATGGTCGTTTTTCCTTCAGAGGGTGATGGGCTGGTTACTAATAATGTACGAATGGGAGTATCTACACTGGCGTATTGCAAGTTGGTTCTTAAAGATCGAAATGATTCTGCAACTGGTGCGCGAGGTTGATCTAAAGTAACTAATTTTCCATCCTGAGTATCGTGTTTTAATATCAAACCCAAAACAGGCAATTTCACAGTTCGAGTTATGTCATCTGGTCCTCTAATAGTATCATCTAATGATTCAATTAAAAAAACTGTTCCAACAGTTAATAAAAACCCACCCAGCATTGCCAGAATTGTATTCATAGCCACTCTGGGCTTAATAGGTTGATTGGGTATCGTTGCAGGCTCTACCTGGACGACATTCGAATAAGAGCCAGCCTCTGCTACTCGAACTTGCTCATAGCTTTGTAATATGGAGGCATATGTTTGCTGGTATTGTGTCAAAACCGTTTCCAATCGATCACGTTCCGATTTATTTGATGGTATATCAGGTAATGCAGCTAGGGCATCTGAAGTTGATTGAATTTGTTCATCTATCCGCGCTAATTGAATCTCTAGGTTTTGCTTCGAAGATGCATATCGCGATGCTTGTAAACTGCTGGTCTGATCAGTAAAAACCTTGATCAATTCGTTGGCGATATTAGCTGCTCGAACTGCATCAATGTCCTCCACAACAATGTTGATCAACTGTGTATCTCGCACAAGCTCGACATTGATCATTTTTTGCAGATCTTTCACTTCGAGATCTAAAACCAGATTCGAAATAACGGTTTCTAACACTGGCTTTTTGGTAAGCATTTCTGAATATGTACGAGCAAGCCGCTCACTAGTTAAAATAGAAGAGTAATCGGTAGCTCGGTTACTGGGAGCTTCATTAATCAATAATGTGGTCGATGCCTGGTAAACTGGCGTCATCCGCTTACTGATAAAAAACGCTAATATCCCTGCCAGAATTGTGGCGAATATTAATATCCAAAGCCACCGCCAAATCAAACCAATATATTGCCTTAACTCATCGGAAAACGGTTTTTCATCCATTAATACCTTCTTTAATAATAATTTATTGTCTTTTATACCACACAACAGATATCGATTTCTTTTCGCAATTGAATGAATATCTGAATTGTTAGGAAATTACCTAATTCCATCTACTGTTGCTACTAAGCTAGGTTGAGTGAAATTTCTATCTAAGTATTGATTTATTAGTATACAGTAAACATGATTGTTTATTCAGATTAAATATTACCCCATTGTTTTAACCTTATGGATTGTTTCTGCAAGCAACTCACACACTGTATTAACCTCTTCTTGTTTCATCCCAGTAAAAAAGGGCAAAGCAAGTGATGATTGCCCTGCATTTTCTGATATTGGAAAATCACCTTTTTTATAACCAAATCGCTGTTGATAAAATGGCTGTAAATGTATTGGCGTAAAATAAGGACGGGTTGGTATCCCATATTCCGACAAAAGAGATAGTACTTTATCTCGATTTATACCAGGGTCAAACCTCACGATATAGATGAACCAACTCATTCGCGTTGTATCAGGAACAATGGTAAGAGGTTTAATGCCATCGATATTTTGCAAAGCATGGTTATACATGTCTGCCACTGCTTGCCTTTTGGTTAACAGCTCGTTTAAACGCCCCATTTGGACAACACCAACAGCAGCATTCATTTCAGTCATCCGATAGTTGTAACCAAGGCGGGAGTGATTTAACCATTCATCAAATCGATCCCGCCCTTGATTACGTAAACTTCGGAAAAGGTAATACCATTCTTCATCATTCGTTACCAACACAGCCCCTTCGCCAGTTGTAATCTGTTTATTAGGATAAAATGCAAATGCCCCCGCCTTTCCTAATGCACCCACTTTTTTCCCTTTATACTCGGCTCCCAGCGCTTCACAGGCATCCTCGAGAACCAATAAACCATGGCGTTCGGCAATTTCGAGTATTGGATCCATATCAGCGGGCTGACCAAACAAGTGCACCGGCAGAATAGCTTTTGTTCGAGGCGTAATTGCTGCTTCAATTCGATTTGGATCGATATTTAAAGTGATTGGATCGATATCCACAAATACCGGTTTGGCTCTTTCATACAATATACAATTTGCTGAAGAGATAAAGCTGTATGGTGTGGTTATTACTTCATCTCCCTCACTTATGCCTGCTGCCACAACACACAAATGTAATGCAGATGTTCCGTTGATCACCGCCACTGCAAAACGAGCTTGGGCTTCTGCAGCAGCTAGTTTCTCGAATTCAACAATTTGTGAACCAATACTTAAATTACGAGATTGTAAAACTCTTACAACTGCTTGAATTTCTTTACCCGTGATATCAGGCATTGCCATCGGTATACGCAAATTTTTACCTGGTTTTTCATCGTCAAATTGAATTGTACTGCTATCCAAAATGAAACTACTTATTGACGGCATTGCTGAATATGGAATTCGTGAAGATTGACAGGCTGTACGAATGGCTTGCAGGGTTTGATCGGGCGCACTGGGCA
>JAAZNS010000382.1 GCA_012798185.1 Chloroflexota bacterium
CGATTTACCAATAACAGCAATGAATTCGCCCTGATAGATCGACAGATTAATCCCTTTGAGGGCTGGTGTTTCACCAGCCGCGGTTTTGTACCGTTTTACCAGGTTGCGGACTTCGAGGAGAGGGGGTGATGCGGAATTAATATTTTTGAAAGTTTGTATTTTTTGGTTTTTTTGCATATTTCAATCATTTAACGCGACCAAGTTTACCATAAATTGGCGATTTTTCCTGTAGAAATGACATAAATAATAAATTAATAGCCATTAAGAGATGAGCAGGGATGGGAGGTTAAGTGTTTTAGGGGCAGGTGATTATGTGTTATGTGCCCAGCAGCTAATTCGCTGTGACCGATAGCCGGTACCTGGTTAAAAGTTATTGTGAATCAGTTGATAATGTATCGATCGCAATGTTAGCGATAATTGATGAGCTGCGCCTTGTGGTCATATCCTAACGAAGGATGTCGAATGCAGCAATAGATGGCAATTTGGAGAAATAGAATAAAAATTTAATATCCCCAGTTCAATATCGAGAAGGATTATTGTAAGACGGGAAAAAGAATATATCGACAAAATCGCTAATGCACCCAATGCCATGCGGTAGAACTATTTTCGGAAACAGGGTGATAAAAAGACTGTACCGTTTATTCTTGACTCGCCAAGATGATTTGTGCATAATCAGAGTACTTTGAAAATAATAGTACTCTGACGAACGTTATTAAGGAGAAAACTGATGTCACAAAAGATAAGTTTGAAAGAAGCCGAACGGAAAGTCTTTACCTCGACTGTGCAGGATGGCTTATGGGATATTCTGATCGGCTGCTTTTTATTGGAATTTACAATTGCACCTCTGCTCAGCCACCGCCTGGGAGATTTTTGGAGTGTGGCGATTTTTTTACCCTTTTGGGGTTTAGTTTATTTTGCGATTCTATTGGTGCGAAAATTTATCGTTAAACCAAGATTAGGAGAGGTCACTTTTGGAAAGATGCGCCGCAAGCGCCTTGCACAGTTTAGTATTATCATGGTTGTTGTCAATTTAATCGCTTTCATTTTGGGCGTGATCGTCTTTTTAAACTTTACAAAAATTCCACGCATTGCCCCCTCTATTCTCTTCGCATTCATTATTTTGGTTATTTTTTGTTTAATGGCGTTTATTTTAAATTTCAACCGTTCATATCTATACGGATTATTGGCTGGATTTTCCCCGCTGGTTGGAGAATGGTTATTTTATAAGTATGGCGCTTCGCATCACGGTCTCCCCATTACCTTCGGCATTACGGCAGTTATCATTATCTTGACCGGAGTGATCGTCTTTGTGCGCTTCCTGAAAAACAATCCTATGATAAACATTGTGGTGAACCAAAATGACCAGCCAGCCGCATGAACCCGAATTACACCCGTTGGCTGATATCGATACAATTATCCATGCGCCGGCGAGATTAATGGTTTTGGCTTATTTGTATGTGGTCGATAGCGTCGATTATGTGTTCTTGTTGCGTCAGACGGGATTGACCTGGGGTAGTTTATCTACTCATTTAACGAAATTGGAAGAGGCTGGTTATATAACCATCGAAAAAGGGTATCGCGGGAAAAAACCTCACTCCACCGTTCGGCTCACCGAAAATGGACGAGCAGCCTTCCGGGATTATAAGAAAAGTATGCAGCAGGTGCTGGATGACCTGCCCGATTAATTATTTATCCTATAGAGAAACCGCTATCGTATCCTCGTATGTGGCAAAAGATGCCCGGCTGCCATACTGGCTGAAAGAATATAGGGCAATAGTGCGGATATCATTTGGAAGATCTGGGGGGAGCGGGTGGGGTGCTAGTTTATGAAAAATATGGCTTTTTATCAAAAAATCAACTTGCTGAACGATGAACAGCGTGTCTTTTGAGGCGACTTCAGCATCAGCCTCAATCGAATATAAATTCAGAGCTTCATTGTTAATTTTCATATTGGCCGTAAAGACCAGATCGCCGGTCCAGCTTCGGGAAAAATAGAGCACCCCTTCATATCGATATATATCCCATTTTTCTTCCATAACTGTTGCCTTGAATAATGGCCCATCGTTTGGCGACCTGATCGCAGGATATTTAAGCGAACACGAACCAATTACGGCATTAGAAGGATGCGTCCAGCGATATTCCTCCCCTGTGACGAGCCGCAGCTCAGAAAAGCGCTTGGCAATGAGGGGATCTTGTGTGTGCGAGAGCATAGCATGGGTGAAACTCCGGCAATCAAGACACACAAAACCGAACGGGTTTTCATTTTTACCCAGCCATTTTAGTTGGTCGAACGGTGAATCATTCATTTTTCTCCATGTCAGCGTTTCCCCAATACCCAAACCATGAAAGGGCTGCTCTCGGGAGAAAAATCGTTACGTTCATAATCGCCATACAGCGCCAATCGTTTGAAGCCTTGCGAAAACACCAATGATTCGAAATTTTCTTTGGAGTGAAGCTGAAATTGGATGTCTACGGAAAACCTGGAAATCAGCCGGTCTTGATGATTGCGCAGTTCGTAGTACTGCTTTCCTGTGACCAATTGATTTTGTTCATCATACGTCTCAATGGAGGATAATATTAAGTTATCAGAATTTTGCGGAAGGGGGAATTTCCCTCGCATGTGAATTTCTCCATCGATTTGTTGCAGGCGGATGGCAGGATTATGCAGGGTAACGATCAGCCTGCCATATTCTCCTAAATGAGCATGGATATTCGACAAAGTCTTTTGCTGCGCTAACGGGTCGGTTATCTCGGCGAATGCATTGAAGGGGATAAGGATCAGATCGAACGGTTGCGGCAGTGAAAAATCGGTCATATCCTTCTTGTAGACTGCTGCATTGAGGCCGAAGGTGTGCAATTTACGGCGCATAATCGCCAGCATCTCCGCGGAGCTATCCAGGCAGGTTAATGGGATACCTGCCTGGATCAGGGGGATAGATAAACGGCCGGTGCCGCAGGTGAGTTCCAATACCCGGCGGCAGCCTTTCGCTTCTTTGATAAAAAAGGGAACATCGATCTCAGTTTGTGTGTAGAGGTCGTAGAATTGGGCAACTTTGGCGTAATCCATGGCAGGCATATTTTTTCCCGTCAATTAATTTTATTTTGATTCCGGGAAAAACGGTAACCGGAAAAATAAAAAAATACTTACAAAATTGGGAGGCAGAAACCGATATTGTTCGATTATCCGTGTTACAACGGCAGCCAGACACCGATGCCCTTTTCCAGAGTGCGCTGGTAGATAAGCGGCGCAACTGCCATATCGTCCATCGCCAGCCCCAGGTTGGCACTCATGGTGCGCTCTGTGGCATTTTCCCTGCCGGGTTTTTTGCCAGTCACCAGCTCACCCAGATCGGCGTGAATGGGTGGAATATCCTGGAAGTAGCCCATCTCTTGGTAATGGCGTAATTGGGGAATGTCATCGGTGCAAAATTTACTGGCTTCCTTCAATGCCTGGCGCGACCAGTAGGAGTCGTAGTCCACCATTGAGGCAAAGGCGCCCTCATCCATCCAGCCAGCTTGAATGGTAGCATGCGGTCTCTTCAGGATCGGACCCGCCGTTACGACAATATCGCAGCCTGTTACAGCTTCCTGAGGGGTGCTTACGGCGGTCAATTGGATAGGGAAGCGCTCGCTCATTTCGCGGGTGTAAAGGAGGGCTGCTTCGGTATTGAGATCATACGCTTTAACTTGTTGAATCGGGAATAATACGTTAAGCGCTTCCAGGTTGGTGCGCCCCTGTACGCCGCAGCCCAGAATACCAACCGTAGATGATTCGGGGCGCGCCAGGAAGCGGGCTGCCAGGGCGGTGGCAGCGCCTGTGCGCATGGCGGTGATCCACACACAGTCCATCACCGCCAGGGGCATGCCGGTTTCCACGTCGTTGAAGATGAGCAGCCCGGTGATGTAGGGCAGGTTGCGTTTGAAATTTTCCGGAAAACCGCTCACCCATTTAACCCCTGCCGAGCGAAGCGCTGGAATGTAAGCCGGCATGGCATGGATGAAATTATCGCCCCCGCCGGGGTGGATGCCCGGTTTGGGCGGCATTTCCACCTTGCCGGCACCCTTTTCGCGAAAGGCGCCTTCCACGGCGGTGATGATCTCAGCCATGGTCAAGCCGGCGGATTCGACATCAGTGCGGGAGAGGTAGAGGAGTTTATGTTCGGTCATGAGTGGCTCCATTTTTTAGTTATTTCATTTCACATTCAGTATAGCATAATTGGATATATATATAAAAACCTCTCCGAAGAGGTATCGGAGAGGCTAATGGAAACCGGATATAGTTGGTGTTTTTTATAATTGTCAGCGAAGGATCAAACTTTCTATATCCTTAAAGAAAAGATTCAAAAGAGACAAGAAGAGTGATTTAGATGAACTGGCAGTCAGACGGCTCAGAGATACAGCCGTCGGACCCACATTATTGCCCACAGCCCAATCCGAGAGGGACGAGATGCCATTGAGCGTCACCGTGGATGCCGTGGAAGAAGTGCGGTCGCAAACCCAGCCGAAACCGCCGCCGCCAGTGTATTTACACACCTTGGCGTTGCTATCGGGAGTGATACTATGCGGAAGGGTCAGGTTTAGAGTGTAATCGGCGGTTGCCGGGGTGGATTGATCGCTTTGTAAAGCAGTGATGGTCCAGTATTTGCCGGTCTTGGTACCCGAAGCGCCGCTGGTTCCGGTGGCGTTGGGATGGTCGGAAGTGGTTTCATTGACCAGCAGACATCCCAGGTTTGTGCCGGTAGAGGTGACCTGGATAGCCACATCCGATTGGGTGGAAAATGTATAAGTACTCGTTCCGCCGCATTGCATTTCATCATCGATATCCAAAATGACGGAGACATTGTCAAAATTAAAATTGAAGTCTTCGTAATTGGGACCAACGTTGGCGATCACCACATTGTCTACTTTTTTATTTCCACCCGAAGGGCTATACGTGCCGCTATCATTAGCATTCACGTTGATCGTGAAGGGTTCATCCCCATTACCGGTAATAGTGAGTGGATAATTTGCGTAATTATGTATATATATACTGACAAATTCAAAAGGTCCCCTATCGCGAGCGGTAATCGTTGTGGCAGCCGCTCCCGGATAGGTTAGTGAAACTGCCATGATTTCACCTGATCCATGAGAATAATCACTATTTGTGCCCACGTAACTTAAACCCAGATCCGCTGTCCCGGTAGTAAAACTGGTTAATATAGAGCCACCCATGGGATCGGAATCGAAGTTATCGGTATATGCTGTGGCTGCCCAGGCGCCAAGGGGGAATAATAAAATTAATCCCAGACTGATCAGGATTGCAAAAAATGTTCTGTGAGAAAGTCTTTTGTTCATGGAAAATCACCCTTCATCCAAAAATTTTGAATACTGTTATAAAAAAACAAAACGACGGAATCAAGATCAATTTTAAGTGTTTTCTGATCCCGGTCTCGGTTTTGATTCATGATTACCGATTTGTATAATAATTCGTGGTTAAGTATAATGCCAATCTATATTTGAATTGATTGACAATCGAATTTGAAAGGGATAGCGCAGTTTATATTATTAGGATTTTTTTTATCTTTGAGTAATCCAGAGCTGATTGCCCAGGAGATGGCAACGAAAAAACCGATATTGCACCGGCAAACCAGCGCCGTTTGCGCATAACCATTCCAGGAGATAATCCCAAACCTGTCCTGGTGAGCATGTTAACGCTTCCCACTTTTTCATCTGCCTGGGGAATAGTATAGCCGCGCTCAGCTAGGGACCATTTTAAAAAATCGGTCCACTATCCAATCTAGGGAGGGCAGCAACGCCGTGAAAAAAAGGCGTTAATCCCGTTTGCATACGTTGGAGATAAAACGCCAGGTTTTTCATCAGCCAGCATGATGACGATATCGTTTTGATAATATTTTCTTTTTACGATTTTAATACCTGTTCGTATTTCTTCCGGAATTTTAAATCGTTTTCAAGAAACAGTAATCTCTGAATATTGTCAATAAGCTTTTTCTCAATTTCGTTTTCAGAAATATTTTGTAACGAAACGAGAATATCTTGTCGGATCAAGTTGTAATGTTTATCGTTGACGCAATTCATGTATCGTTCTTCCAAATGGGTGACAACTGTTTCTTTTAATTCGGGGTTGGCTGCAGCGACCTTCCATATATTTTGCAGGCACTGTCTGGAGGTGATAAATTTTTCATCCCTGGTATGGCGGAGTAAACGATCGATGATAGTATTCATCCGCTTCTCATCATCGCTTTTTGCCAGGTTGCACAGAACCATAATGGCAATCGAGCGTTGAAATGAATTTTCATCATCGAGTTTTTGCAGTAATTCATCCCACACTTCGTATACCCAATCGACTTTTTCATCCGTAATGTGCAAGATAGTTTGTAATGCGTCCATGCGCAGTTTATCTTCTTTTGAAGAAAACTCATTGAATTTTTGCCGAATCGAACTGTCCATTTTTAGCTCCTATCTTAATGAACCGTAACAATACACTGAAAAATATAAATGAAATGATGAATGAAACTGCTGATAATAATCCCAAGGATTGATTATAGAGCCACATGCCATAACGGGGCTGGAAAGCTAGCGTATTGAAGGCATAGATCACTGCGGTGCTAAAAAGTGCTGTTGACCAGCTGGGGAATGTAATAACGATAACACCGATAAGCTTGCCAAGCCATGTGTGTGCTTGAAGATAGATCATTGACCCTAATGAGCCTAATAGAAACGCGCCTGCCAGACTGAGCGTGCTGAAAACCACTGCTTTCGAGGTAACCTTTACATGGGGCAGGCGCATAAGCATCGTGATGCCCTGAATGACTGCTAATGTAAACCCAATCCATAGTGCGGTGCGAAAATTCTGCCAGTGGATACGCTTTTTACGGATTTGCCAGACCAACCAAAGCAGCGGAATGACCGCAAAGCCCAGGTTGAGATAATCGCCGCCGGATTGCTGTAAGAAGATATAAGTGTAATCTATCGCATCTAGCAGGATATCGAACGGCATCCAATACCCGGGCGGGTTGGGCATCATGCGCAAGGTAAGGTCGCCGCCGTTATGAATCAACAGGATGAATTTATCGCTGCCGATGTTGATCATTTGCATGCGGCTGTTGTAGATGAAATCTCCCTGGCTGGCAGAGGTTGTTCCTGGTGCTTCGATGAAGTTATAAGCTGCGCCATCAGCTACCCTGATCGGGATCAATCCCGCCGGCACATCCTTGTACTTCAGGATACGGTTTTTTCCTTCTATGCGGTCATCTATTAAACGGTAAGGCGGTTTGGATTGGAAAGCAATGCGTGGGTCGCCGAGTAAAAATTGATATGGGAAGCGGGCGAACCCTTGAAGTGTGCCGCGATTCTGCGCCTGAATGATATGCCCAATAGGGAAATCCTGCCAGGTATAGCGGAAGGGAAGCTGATTGAATTCGCCGATGAGATAGCCCTCGTTTGGGCTGAAAACAAAGCCGGAGTAAGCCGCTGCGCCTTGGTCGACGATGCGGCGGGCAATTGAATCATCGTTCCACACCCGCAGAGTTTGGCAGCTCCCTGTAGCAATGACGATTGGACCGAGAGTGGGAATATCCCGGGTAGTGATTTTTTCTTCATCGAAGAGCCTCAAAAAGCTGTTTGCCCCGTGCCCGGTAAAGGTAAGGTAATCGGCAGATTTCAATGCGCCTACAAAACCATCTTTGTCTAATGGGTGGTTTATGATTTGCCCTTGTTTGAACTCCAGCATCTGCCCTTTGAGATGGGCGGAAGGATTGGGGGCATTGATAGCAAAAAATGTCTGGCTGTTCACCTGAGTGCGCCGCTGCCATAATTCCCGCGCCAATTCGATGGTCGAACCAGTGATGATGCCTATGGAGACAGCCGAGGATTGTTCCTTCATGGTCATGCCGAATTCGATTATCACCTCATCGGATAAAAAGCCTGGCGAGACTACCCATAATAGATAAATGGGATGGCAAGCCAGCGCATCGGATAAATTATGACCAAGAGGGGAGTTTTCCGCTGCTGCGATCTCTTTTGCCAGAGAATAAAAGGGGTCTTTGGCATCAGCCAGAACGACCAGCTCGCACGTCGATTGAGCCATGGATTGGCTGGTTTGGGTTGCGGCTTTCTCCGTCTGGCAGCAAACTGCGAGGGTGCACACCACCAAAATGATTAATAGAATGATTGAGACACGGGTCATGACAAAAGATTTATAGTTCCGGATAGGAACCATGCGGATGATTATTGTAACCGTTATGGTGTTTCGACCTCTTGCAGCAATGTTTTATCGAAAAAATCTATCGCCCGATGTTCATATTCATCAGGATAGAGGTCATGGGCACCCACGTGTGGGGTTTCAGGGGCAATCCACAATTCCGCCCGATTACTCACTGCGCTGGCAAAAAGTTTGTTGAACTCAACTTCCTGAGTTTCAGCGCCACCGGCGATCAACAAGAATCGAGTTCCTTCTGCTTTTATCATCGAATCCAACAAGGGTTCAGGGGGTTTTTCACCGCTGAGGATTTGCACGGTGATGAACATCACCCGGGCAGTGAAATTGCGCACCAGCGGTCGTTCGGAAGACAGCGCCAGCAGTTCCTCAGTACAGCGGCGTGTGGCGCCATCGGCAACAATGGCAACGATTTCGGGGTTATCTGCGGCTGCACCAAGCAGTATTTCACCACCCATGGAAAGCCCTAAAGCGCCGATTTGCTGAATATTCGGTTGCGCATGCAGGAAATCTACGGCGGCAGCAACATCGCGCGAACCCTGCCAACCCAAACGGTTGGTCTTTCCGCCGCTGGCACCGTGACCACGTGCATCTATCGCCAATACGCCATAACCGTGTGAAACCAGCAATTGGGCGAGGAACCGTAGCTGCTCGCGCGATCCTCCTGCCCCATGCAAAAGTAGTATCACTGCACTATTAGCGGGCGGGGCATACCAGCCTGCCAGGGTAATGTTATCTTCGGTAGTTATCGAAACTGTTTTGAAAGGGGGCGGAGGCGTCCCGACTGTTTGTTTTACCGGGATGATCGCTGCTATTCCCAGAGCTGCGGGTAGAACTAAATACAATCCAATGAGGATCGTAAATAAAATGGATATAAAAATACGCAGCAGGCGTAAACGAGACATCGATTTATTTTTCATTCGCCTCGCTATAAATTATCCTTCTAAAGTTTGCCAGCGCAATAAGACGGAATGTTAGAAATACTTGACTTGATAATATATCACCACACCGATTATAAAGAGAATAACCGGTACGAACCAATCGACGATGGGATTCCAAATTTTATTCAGCCAATCAAAAAATGACAGTTTAACTTTATCGATGTAGGCACGTTTCTCGAAGGTGGTGAAAAGGTTTTGCTGCACCCCGGCAAGGTCTGCCGCCCATAATTCCAGAATATCCTGACGGCGGTAGATGTGTCGCTTCGAGCCGAAGAATTTATCTTTCTCGCTGCGCTTTTTGAGAAATTGGCGCAAAGGTACGGAAGATAACCCGAACAACACTAATAGCGCAAGTATCAGGATAACGGGAATGAAAAACCAATCAATATACCTGGCAACTTGAAATAAAGCGCCGCCTCCAATGATAGTCACCGCCAGCGGTCTGAGAATGCGTAGGGCGGGTACGCGCCAATCATAAAATTTTAAAACGCATTCGTTGCAGATAAACCGTTTATCCTGGCTTTGTATTTCAAACCCATAAGTAGTGCTTGAGCTCCAGCCGCTTCCGGCGTAACCCTGCCGCCCCCAGGATTGGTGCGTGTGGCTAAGCTCGTTTTCAACGCCGTAATGAAAAGTATACTCTTTCCCCGGTTTATCGCGGTGACAATGTGCGCATTCCATATTGTTTTCTCCGATTTTGATTGATTTAAGGCTGCATGAAGCAGAGAATAATTATACTCCGGCGGGAATATTATTGATGCGCTGGTATGATAATAAATTCATGAATGATGAAGCCAGAAAATAATCGATAAAAAAAGGCAGAAAACCAGGAAAATAGGAATCCAGGAAGATAAAAAAACTGAAGCCTGATAGCTAAAAGCTGATAGCGTCTTACCTGGTTGGCTTGGTTTTGCATGAATATCTTAATGGGTATGCCTAATTCCACGGTTCCGAGATGTTTAAAGATATTGTTCCCCAACCCTTCGATGAGCGCTATTTCTGCTTCTTGGGCGGCTGCCAGTTCTCCCCGGGTCTTTGATAGCTGGATTGAAAGGTCGAGATTATCCATGATTAGTTCCTCCTTTCAGAACATGCATATATGAATATTACTGAAGACGCGCCGGGTTCATTATATTAAAAATAATAAAAGCG
>JAAZNS010000383.1 GCA_012798185.1 Chloroflexota bacterium
CGGAAATATCCGCCCGGAAAACCAGGCATTCTCGGAAGATGATAAGAGCATTACATTATTCGGTGTACCCTTACCCACCCAATTATATGGCTATCAATTACGCGAAGGCCGCTGGTTGCAGCCTGGCGACACTTATGCCATAGTTTTGAATAAAAAGTTTGCTGAAGAGAATAATTTGAAAATTGGCGATTGGGTCACGATAAGGTATGGTAATGATAAGGAAAGCGATTGGCAAGTGGTAGGGTTGGTATTCGATCCGATTTTCACCAGTGCAGGCAATGTGCCGCGGGAAGTTTTGCTCCGCGATATCAATCAGGTTGGACGGGGTATTGCGGTATGGATTCAAACAATCGACCAATCACCACAGAATCAAACAGCGCTTGCCAAAGATTTACGCCAATTTTATAAGAAAAACGGCATCGAAGTGAGTGCGCAGCGAGGCGTATTTGGAATGGGCGGCGATGCCACACATGAGGTGGTAACTGCACTGATCAATCAATTTAATTTTCTCGTCGTATTGTTAGCTGTAATGGCGATCATCATTGGGCTTGTGGGAAGCATTGCATTAAGCGGGGCGTTATCACTTAGTGTGATGGAAAGACGCCGTGAAATTGGTGTAATGCGGGCGATTGGCGCTTCAGCCTGGGCAATTTCCCGTTTGTTCGTTGGTGAAGGTTTATTGTTGGGTTGGTTAAGCTGGCTGATTGCCTTCCCGCTCAGTATTCCAGCCGGGCAGTTAATGGTGAAAGTTTTGTCTAATGCATTTGGTTTCGATATTTCTTATCACTATACATTAACCGGCGCGGTTTTGTGGTTTTTTGTTATCAATATTCTTTCGATTATTGCTAGCTGGTTGCCAGCCCGAGGCGCTTCTAAAATCAGTGTGCGTGAAAGTCTGGCATATCAATAAAATTTATAAAATGAGCATCTACAATATCTTCGGTGGAATATGTTTTTTGTTATACTTTGTTATAGCGAGGATATGATGCTCGAGGAGAAAATATAATGAAGTCAAGATCAATTATCGTTATTTTTGTTATGTTATTATCAGCATGGATGATTGCAGGATGCAGCAAGGCAAATTCTGCCAGTGAAGCTGAAGCCACCACAGAAATTCCCATCGTTACTTCGGACGCAAATGTCGTTGTAGAAGGCAGACTCGTGCCGCGCGAATCCGAAACCCTTTCATTCTTCACGAATGGTCAGGTGGAAGAAATATTGGTCGAAGAAGGCGATCAGGTGAAGAAAGGTGATGTGCTGGCACGCTTGGGTAACCGGGAAGCAATTGAAGCATCAATTGCCGGTGCTGAAGCAGAATTGCTGGCTGCGCAGCAAGCACTAGATTCACTGAATGACAATATTGAGGTTGCGCGCTCCGAGGCGGTTAAGGCAGTAGCTTCGGCTAATAAAGCTGTGCGGGATGCGCAATATCAACTTGATAATTTTATTATCCCTGTTTCTCAACAGAAACTCACAGCATTGGATGCTGTGGTAACCACTCAAAAAAAATTGAATGAATTACGTCTGGCTTTTGAGCCTTATAAATTACTTTCATTTTCTGACAGTTTTCGCAGTGATTTAAAAACCAAACTGGATAATGCGCAAAGCGACTACAACGCTGCTGTTCGGCGATTAGAATATGAAACCACATTGGCTGAGGCTGAAGCTTCGTTAGAAAAAGCAATCAAGGATTATGAAGCTTTGCAATCGGGTCCAGATCCAGATTTATTGGCAGCAGCCCAAGCCAGAGTTAAAGCTGCCGAGACCAGCCTTGCCTCAGCAAAAGCTGCGCTTGATAATTTGGAATTAGTTGCTTCAATCGATGGTACGGTTGTCAAGCAAGATCTAATCATTGGGCAGCAAGTGGTCGCTGGACAGGCAGCCATTATCATCGCCGATTTTTCACAAATGTATGCCGAAACGGATGACCTTACCGAAATCGAGGTGGTTAAGGTGTCAGTAGGACAAAACGTTACTGTGGGTCCCGATGCTCTTTCTGATGTTGAATTAGATGGGACAGTGGATAAAATAAGCGATGTTTTTGAAGAAAAACGAGGTGACATTACTTATACTGCACGAATTTTATTGAATGAAATTGATCCACGCTTGCGCTGGGGTATGACTGTAGTGATAACTTTTAATAATTAATTCAAATTAATGGTATAGTTAAAAGCACAGCAGTGATTTCAATCGTAAAATTAAAAAAAGAAAAGGGATCATGAAAAAACGTTTCCTTGTTTTAATAATTGCATCGGTTTTCATGATGGCTGCAGAAATGATGAACACAGTCGATTTGACTGTCATTAATCAATCGGAAGTTGAAATTGGCTTAATGCTTAACAGCCTTACAGATGACGACCGCTGGTATTATTTCAAAATCCCAAAAGGGCGCCCGGAAGAAAAAACCGACGATGACGATGGATGGTATTCAGAACGCCATTTTGAAATTGCCAGGGATATTTACGCCAGCACTGCGTATTTTATGGAACCTTATGATCCGGTATACAAGTATCCATATTGCGGAAACAAAGCGATCAGCAGCCGCCTGGTTGCTTTCCATAGCGTAAAACTGGTCTATAAACCATGCAAGACTTTTTCTTGGCATCCAGGTAGTTATCACAAAACACGCTACTATCGAAGAGAACCAATCTTGGATCGTTGATAGAGAGATTTTCATCCCAATAATAAACGGACGAACTGTGCTAGTCGAAAGGCAGTTCGTCTATTTATTAATGAGGCGGATTAATAATTTGGTGTTAAATCCATCCCAGTATATAGTGCCGACACTTCCTCTACATCACCGTTGAACAGTAAGGTTTTTCTTTGGGTAGATTTGCCAATATGCCGTTTAAATACCTGCGACCAGCGGGAACGATTTTCGCCTTTATCGTTAACTTGTTTACGGCGACAGCTGCTTGACGACTACCAAACGGGCGCCATTTCGTTCCACCGAAAAAAGCTCTGCGGCGTTGGGAAATACGGAAAGGTCTTTATTGTGACGCGTGGAAATGATGGCATAGATCGGATCGCCCCCAGAAACATTCCATCCCTCGATGGAACGTTGAATCTCTAAATCGGGCCGACAATAATAGATGCCCAATCGCGCAGGGCCCCAGACCATCACTTTTGCATTGCGAGGAGCATTTTGGTTGATAAACTGCGCAGCCTCGCGGTAAGAGGTCGCCCAATAATCAAGCTCATATTTTCGAAAAGCGCCGGATACTCCCCCTGTAAAACTATTGTAATAAATGTATTGGTAGGGATGAAGCTGGATAATACCGATGATTGAGGGCACCATGCACAAAATAAAGATGATAATATTAACCAAGCGATTAGAAACTGCTCGGAAGACTGCTTGAAGACAGATGCCTCCGAAAATAAAGATAGGCGGGAGGATGAATAAAAAATGGCGGAAATTATCATACATAGTGGGCTGGAAAATGATCACACCAATGAATGGAATAAAAAACCAACCTGCCAATAGAAGCGAGAATTGCCACTCAATCGAATGGTTTTTCAGACCAAGAATCACTACGCCTATCCCGCCGATAAACAACATTAATGCTGGTTCGGTTATTTGCAGGGAAAAAAGCACTGGGAAATAGGCGCGGGGTAATTGGTTGGCAGGATATTCACGCCCGGCAAACATTACCGTGGATTCCCAGGGAAAATCCGAAGCTTTTATGGCAGATGTTTGAAACACCTCCAAAGGGGAAAACCACATACTCGGCCAAGCGATAATTAGAATCAGGACAGCTACGGCTAAAGATGCCAGCGCCGGCGGCAATGCTATTCGCTTGAATTTGAGCACCAGATAACCTGCCAGTAAAACCCAAGATGCAGGTCCCAAAACGCGTACTGAAGCTGCCATGCCGATGCAAAACCCTGCTGCCCAAACGCTGGGTGACTTCAAGTAGCGCATGGCATCATTGATAAGGGGGATTATCTCCTTGCTGCCAAACAAGTGGATGGTTTGTGGAAAAAGAGCAGCGAAAATTCCGATGAACAACAAGAGCATAAAGAGGCAATACCCTGCTACGAAACGCAGGTAAAGCCTCACTGCTTTTTGTGCGTATAGTTCAGGAGGAATTTCATGGATATGTTCTGCAAATTGAGTTAACTTCTGGAAAAACACTCCCTGTGAATTACTCTGAATTGCCTCCATGACAAAGTATTTCACAGCCCAGCCAATCAATGGAATCATGATTATTAAGATGAGCAGAACTATTAGAAAAAATATTGCTGCTCGGCGGATATTTCTTTTTGGGGGTTTGGCTACCTTCGACCATTCATCTCCCATCTTCATTTGATAGATCGATAATTTAGTTTGAGGGTAACTCAGGGAGATTCTTCCAATTTGATGAGCGGGGATAATGTTGCAAATTTTTAAGCCGAATGCCAAGCTGCCCAGAAAATACATGGTAAATGGGATATCCTTAGGGTTAATAAAAGCATGCCCCCAAAGCAGAGGCTGGCTGGCATACAGCAATGTTGTCGCCAGAGAAACCCAGGGATCGAAGTTCCTTCGGCATATCATGAATAAGAAGACTAATGAAATTTGGAAGTAAATGAAATTAAAAAAATGCCATGATTCTACCGAAGTCCAATGGGAGAAAATATTATTGACCAGAGTAGCGCCTAATTCGCTGAACGCCAAATACAACCTGCCTGTGGGTTCTTTTGCCCTGCCTAAATATGTCGCCAGGCTTTTTTCGGCAACGCGGTAACGGCTTGGTTCATCCCAGGAAAGCCCATAGTCTTTGATGAAAACAGCGCCAACCGCCAGGTTAAACACGAGGAGGAGCATAAGGGGAATATTTTGATGCCAAAAGGATGTTTTATCCCAAAACTGATTCGTGGTCATTGAAACCTGTCAAAAATAAAATGGATAATAGAACCCAAATGTATTTATATTATCCTGTGCATCGTAAAACATTCGATGTTCTTTCTGCCAATGCAAGTGGCGGCAAAGCAAAGTGATTGGGTAATTCTTTAATATCATAGACCGATTCATTGGGATCGGATGTCAATAATATCACGTTCGATATTTTCAATTCTTTTAAATTAAAAACAATTAATTTGCCATTGCTGCCCATGATTATATTTCCATCGGGTAATAACGCCGCGCCGCGCAGAAAACCATCGGTAACTTTTGTTGAGGAGAGAATGACCCCTGAAGCTGAATCAAAGTGGATGACATGACCTAAAGTTGTATTCAGATAAATAACCGTGTCATCCGGCAGCGGTAAAAGGCTGTGGCTGGGTGTGGTGACATTGTCGATTGCTAGGCATAACGATAATATCCCATTTTTAGCCAGCCTGATTACCGCTGATTTTCCCTGGGGCGGGCTGAAAATCAAATCTGTATGCATTCCTTTTCCGAGTTTCAATATATTGCGGATTTTACGGTTGATTGAAAGAATATACTGCCAACATCCTGCCTGATATAGCCATTTTTTTATTTTTAAAAGCTGGGCAAATTTATCATTCAATACCAGCCCTAGCGAGATTAATTTATCGCCGTTCTTTAATGAGCAGATGCTGTTCACATGAGCCCGATTGTATGTTTCATCGTCGTTGGTGCGCGGGTCGCGAAAATCGATGAGCCCTTTGAATATGGTATCGGAATTTAACACTTTAGGCGGATGCCATCCTAAGTCATTGAAAGCGAGGGCGTGGTCTCGAAAATTAATAAATTCGAGGATATTCCCTGCAAAGTCCAAATGAACGCAGAGGTCATTTCTGGCAGATGCCAGCCATACACTGGAATTTTCCAGCAAAATATCATGGATGGCGTTACAGGAAGGATGCGAGATTTCACCGAGCTGATTCCACTGTGCATCGAAACGATATATATATGAAGCATTCGCAATTAAAATCTGTTCTGTATTTAAAGAAATACCACGACACCCGCGCAATCCGCCGCGGGGATTATTATCGAATTCACGATAAGGAGGTTCGATGAAGGCGGTGCGTTGGAGAAGAAGTTGATTCTCAAAATCCAGGGTATATAAATATCCCGATGTTTCTGATACTGATATGTGGCGGCGTACCGTGGAAATCAGATAATTGGTCATATCGATGCTGAGATAATCTCAATACAATATAAGGTAAGCATAACAGCCTTGGCTTTGGTGGAAAAGCTCCAAGCACCTCGAATTCGGAAATTTACTCAGGCTGGCTGAGTTGTTTCAGGTAAACTTAATATCCTTTCATATGCTGATATATGACTCTCGATAGCTTTGTCGAGTGAGAAAACCGCTGCCATTTCCTGTCGAGCAAGCAAGCCGCGCTCCTTCCAGCGGTTATTCTGTAATAAAAAACGTAAGCCTTCTTCAAAATTATCACCCAATACATGAAAACCATAACGAGAGGCAAAATCATCCGGGTTGACCGAACTTAAAATAGCACAACCATGTGCAGCTGCTTCAAGAAATGAATTCGGCAATCCTTCACGGGCAGAAGTATTAACCATGATCCAGCTTTTTCCCAATAGATCATTCAATCCATCTCCCGAAAATTGGTCGATAAAACCGAGGAATTGAAGATTGGGGTATACGGCATATTTCTGCCGTAAATATTGTTCCCAGTCGGGATTGCGGCTTTGCCCTGCGACCAGGAAATTAACCTCTGGAAAAGATCGAGCCAGATCGAGAAATAATTCAGGACGTTTTCGCCTGTCCAGCCGCGCCAGGTAACACACAGTGGGCTCGCTCGACTTTTCGATTTTAGCAGGAATTGCCACTGGTGTTGGTAAAAAACCGGGTGCTTGTTGCAGGCGGTATTTCATTTTGGTCTTATTAATTAAGCAATGAGCTGTCGTGAAGCATGCATTTGCCCGTCGTACAGCTTGTTTTACTAAAAAATTATCTTCATACAGCCAATTGGAAATTACCTGCAAACGATTTAGCGAAGGATAGCTTAATTCTATTAGCCAATCGTCAAAATTTCGAGGATCGCGGAAAGTGACCAAGTGTTTCCGATGAGGCATGGCGCGCTGTGCAAGGAATGTCCCTAGGGAGGGTTCCATAGAATGGTAAATATCTGCATTTGCTTCCTTATAGAGCGCCGATGAATGCAGCCAGTACTTTGGAATATAACTAAGCACACGGATGCCCTCCAGGTCTTCGACCGGACGCTGGTCAGCCCGCCTCGGCACAACGGCAGTAACATCAATGCCGCGTTTTACCAGCTCTCTCCCGATAATACGGGTAGCTCTGCCGAAGCCGCCATATTTCCCCCAGGCAAATATTTCCACAGCGATTAAACAAATACGCATTTCTTAGCTTATCCTTTGTTGATCTCTGGATGAGCAGCCGGTTTATCCTGAAGGGTTTGGATAAGCTCTATCAAACCACCCGCAAGACTGATCAATAAACTTTTAATGAAAAGAAGGAGTGAGTAAGCTAATGCCAATTCTTTACTTACCCCGAAAGCAGGCATCAGTACAACCAGGCTGGCTTCTCGAACTCCCAACCCGCCTGCAACCGCGATGGGAATTTGAGAGGCTAAAACAATGAGTGATGAAATCCAAATGATATCTTTAAGCGGTAGGGCGATACCAATAGCCAAAGCAAAGAAATAATTAGAAATCGCGCTCACCAGCTGCTGGCTGATACCAGCCGCAATCACCTGAAATAATTCCCAGGCGGAGAATCCGCTGAAAGCTGCCACTGCCAGAAGTATTTTTTCAATGATTTTAAATATAGGTTTCCAGCCGGGTTTTTCGATTAAAGATGCAAAATTGTATTTAATCCTTGAAAGTAAGGGTAAACTTAACCGTGTGATACCTATCCAAAATATGGTCATTGCTGCTAAAACGGCGATAAGCAATGATGCATTAACTTCAACAGGTTTGCTTGGGTTAAGTAAATAAAAACTAAGCCCTAAAATAATCGTGATAAATGTTTCAATCAAGCGATAAAAAGCGACACTTGCCAAAGCCTCAGCGGGTTTGTTGTCCTTTTGAGAGAGTTTATACCAGCGGATACCACTGGCTGCCAGAGTGCCTTGCATAAAAAGCGTATAGAATTTTATTGCCAGGTTGATCATCCAAACCTGAAATATGCCTAACGTAAGCCCTTGTTTCTGCGTAAGCAGTTTTAGTTGAAGTGCATTCAAGAAGGTGGATGGAACTTGTATTATTAAACCCAGAAGTAATAAAGATAGAGATGCACTGAATATTGCACTGATAACGCGGTTGATGGGTATCACCCAGAATAGAGCGATGAACAGAGCGATTAGGAATAATAACTTGACCCGTTGACGGGCAATGCGGGCTGGTTTCGATTTATCCGTAATGAACCAGCAAATCTTTTTCGATAAGTTCATTCCCGCCTCATATCGATGGATTTTTGGTATATCGACAAATATTGGTTAGCGATTACCTGCCAGGAAAACCGGCTCTCTACCCTAGTGCGCGCTGCTGCACCTAATTCTTTTCGGCGCTGCGGGTTGGCAAGCAGATCATCGATTGCTGAGCGGATGCCTGCTGCGTCTCTAGGATTTACTAATAGTGCAGCATCACCCACAACTTCAGCGCATCCGGTACCTTTGGTTGAGATAATCGCTAATTCGGCTGCCATGGCTTCTAAAAGCACAATGGGGAAATTTTCTGCTTCGGAGGGTAAGACAAAAATGGCAGCTTTTTCGTAGAGTTCTTTCAATTTCTCCGAATCATTTTCCAGCCATTCATGAAAAACGATCTTTGCATCGGTGTGGATGGTTTGTGCAAGGGCTTTGATCGATTCGAGATACGGTCCGTTGCCTACGATATCTACCTGTAAAGGAATATGAAAATCATTCAAAGCACGGATGAAATATTGAACACCTTTACGTTCGAACATCCGGCACACAATTAAGATATTGTTAGTTTTGTTTAGATTGGTATTGAATCTTCGGTAATTGAATCCATTAGGAATCACCGATACTGATTTTTCTGGAATTTGTTTTTCGATTAATCGCGAAAGGAATTGGCTGGGCGAGCATATGGCATCTGCTTCCCGAACTATTTTCAACCAAAGTGGCTTGATCAGGGTATGCAGCATTTTAAATCGGTTGGGATTATACCCGGGCACATCTGAACCATGGGCGGTGATAATATATGGTAAGCCGGTGCGTTTTTTTAGCAAGTAAGCCAATATCCCGTCGGGAAAGATGAAATGAGTATGATTAATGTCATATTGATTCCGACGGACAAGCCCAGGTAATATCGTTTGAGCCATAACGATATACGACATCATTTCGTGGGCGTGGCAAATCGAGGCTTTTCTGCGTAAACAGGGAACACGCCATATGTTAACACCATCCATTTGTTGGCAGCGGGGTAAATTGTCGAAAGCCATAGTAACCAAATCAACCTGATTGCCAAGACAAACCAGTTCTTTGGTTAACCCCGCCACAACTTTTGCTCCGCCGCCGCCTATTGGCGGAAATTCATAACATAAGGTCAGAATGTGCATTTCAATGCCTTTTATAAAATTAACGCTTTTGCCTGAGAGATTATATCTGAAAAAAAGGTTGAAATACCTTGATACCATAAAAATAAAAAAATATCAGTAAAGCCAAAAATATCATCGATTGATAATCCCAAATGACGTCAATTGCGGTATACTCAGGCGCTGGACAAAACCGTTGAGAAATTTAATTAATTATGATCCAAGGAAAAAGGAAATACCGATGACTGAACAAAACCCTGATCTAGAACGAATTCTTATTCCTACGGATGTCATCCAAAAGCGTGTTCAAGAGATGGCAGCCCAAATCAATAAAGATTTTGCTAATATCGATCGCCTTTACATGATTGGCATTCTAAAAGGCGCTTTTATCTTCATGGCAGACCTTACCCGGCACCTTACTATCCCACATGTTGTGGATTTTATGGCTTTATCAAGTTATGGTAAAACAACTACGATTGGCGAAGTGCGTATTTTAATGGATTTGAGAGAGCCCATCGATGGACAGCATGTGATGATTGTTGAAGATATTGTCGATTCGGGGATTACTTTGAAATATTTGTATAAAATACTCAAAGACCGCAATCCAGCTTCACTTCACACTTGTGTTTTGGTACGAAAAAAACGGGATAATGGCGGATTTCCTTTTGATTATGTGGGATTTGAAATCCCTGATGTATGGGTTGTAGGGTATGGATTAGATTTTGCCGACCGTTATCGAACTTTACCTTACGTAGCGGAATTGAAACGCGAAGTGTATAACCCTTAGTTTAAAATTTTGAATATATTAAGATACCGCTCTTGACTTTTTAAGTAAGAATAGGTAGTATCTTGTCAGATCATCTCACAAAAAATAATATTTTTAATGTTATATGGAGGAATTTTGACGAATTTATCTTATGTTCATGAAACTAATTTTAAGGCAGAAGTATTGAATAATACTTTGCCTGTCTTGGTGGATTTTACAGCTGCATGGTGCAGCCCGTGCAAGATGATAGAACCTGTGGTTTCACAAATTGCCCAAACCTGGGCGGAGAAAGTAAAAGTTGTAAAACTTGATATTGATGAGAATGCTGGCTTAACCAGTCAATATCAGGTGATGGGAGTTCCCACATTAATGTTATTTGTAAAAGGAAAACCAGTGGAACGAGTAACCGGCTACCAGCCGCTTGATCGTATCGAAGAAAAATTAAAGAAACACGTCGAATAGGCGTGTTTCAATCGATTATCGATTTTAAAATATCAGCGACTTTCCTATAATTTATAACCAATCTGGCGCAAGAAACCTTTTCGCCAAGCAATATCTTCATCCCCTTCAACTCCCACGGGAGAATTTCCATCGATAACACCTAATATACCGCGTCCCTGTTCGGATTCAGCAATGATCACTTCTACAGGATTGGCGGTGGCGCAAAAAATTCGGCAAACTTCAGCGACATTTTTTACCTGGTTCAATACATTAACCGGGAAAAAACCTTCCCCCAGAAACACGATAAAACTATGCCCAGCACCGATAGCTCGTGCATTTTTTTGGGCTAGCTCGATCATAGCTGCATCGGTGCCCGACCACCGAATTAAACATTTGCCCGATGCTTCGCAAAAAGCTAACCCGAATTTTATACCTGGCACGCTTCCTACCAGTGCTTCATGGATATCTTCAACTGATTTGATAAAATGGGATTGTCCCAGGATGAAATTGATTTCATCGGGTTTTTCGATCTTTACGCTGATGAGGTTCATATTTGTGCCTCCCAAACGGAAATTTTTAAATTTATAACAGAATTATTCAAACAGCTCGAACTTGGGGATCATCTGCCATTGCCTAAGAAATTACCTTACGACATTGTAATAGCAAGCTGGCGAATTATCAATATAAATGGCGGGGATTATCAAGTTTTCTTTCAAAGCTCCCATTATTTTTCACAGGTGCAATTTTTCAATAGTTTATTATTTAGTATCTGGTTGTATAATTCGAAAAGCACATTTTGGGAGAAGGATATATGATCCGATCTCTGTTCTATACGGCGGAAACCGGCATACAAACCGATTTAAAAGTGGCTGAATTTCCTCATATTTTAAAAAGTAAAAAAGGCTTCCTTTGGGTGGATTTTGAAGGAACACCGCCCGAAACGGATGAACCGATTTTACACGAAATATTCGGATTTCACCCCTTGGCCATTGATGATGCCCTCCAGGAATCGCATGTTCCTAAATTGGACGATTGGATCGGTTATTTGTATATTGTTCTTCATGCGGTCGTATTCGATCAGAATGCGGAAGATTGTGTAGATACTCGGGAATTAGATATATTTCTGGGGGATAATTATATTGTTACTCACCATGATTACAGCATTTCTGGAATTGAGCGTGTATGGGGAAATTGTATGAAAGATGACCGGTTTTGGAGAAACGGCCCTGATTATCTTTTATACCGTATAACCGATGAGGTGGTGGCAAGTTATATGCACGTGGTAGAGGCTTTGGATAATGAAATCGATCTGGCAGAAGATCTTGTATTTCAGAAACCGACCGAAGAGATGTTAGGGAAAATTTTTAGCTTGAAACGGGCGGTTTTACACCTGCGCAGAGTGATTGGTCCGCAGCGTGAAGTATTGAATAAATTAGCGCGGGATGATTATAAAGTGATTGATAAGCCAGTTAAGGTTTATTTTCGTGATGTTTATGATCATCTAGTCCGCTTGCATGATCTTACCGAAAACATCCGTGATCTAGTTAGCGGCACTTTAGATACTTATCTTTCGGTGATCAATAACCGCATGAACGATATCATGAAAACTCTGACGGTTATCACGACCTTTTTTATGCCCATATCGTTTATTACCGGGTTTTTTGGGATGAATTTCTTTCAACCGGTAACCGACTTGCATCATTGGACCGCAATGCCAGCATTTGTGATCACCCTGTTGATTTTTATATTAACGCCCATTGGGATGATTTTATGGATACGGCGAAAAGGTTGGATTTAGTTTACTAAGGATGCATCATGGCGCAATCACTTAGCAGCAGCGCACAAAAGGTACAGAATGCTTTGCAAAAATTAGGTTTATCCTTGCAGGTGATCGAATTGCCCAATTCCACCCGAACAGCGGTTGAAGCAGCTCAAGCAATTGGTTGTGAAGTGGGGCAGATCGTTAAATCACTGATATTCAAAACCAAACATAGCGAGCGTCCGATTTTAGTGATAGCCAGCGGTTCGAATCGGGTTAATGAGAAAACCATCGAAGTATTGATCACTGAACCATTGGGAAAAGCTGACGCCGAGTTCGTCCGCCAGCGCACTGGGTTTGTCATTGGCGGAGTACCCCCCTTGGGACACAGCGAAGCTCTCGAAACCTTTATCGACGAAGATTTATTTCAATATGATGAAATTTGGGCAGCAGCCGGCACCCCTCATGCCGTCTTTCG
The DNA here is from genome assembly GCA_012798185.1 of Chloroflexota bacterium. Classification (GTDB taxonomy): domain Bacteria; phylum Chloroflexota; class Anaerolineae; order Anaerolineales; family UBA4823; genus JAAZNS01. The sequence continues at coordinate 12,882 of JAAZNS010000383.1, forward strand.
ATTGAAGCCAGACGATTTACCCCGAATGACAAACGGAAGAATTATTAAAATAAAATAAACTCATTTTAATAGTTGATTTATATGTTTGCTCTTTAATATTCCGGCATAAACTGAATCAGGGATTCCTGGCATATATCCGCCGGTAAATATTAAAGTATTCATAAACACCGCGGATATAACTTCTTGTTTCTTCAAAGCGGACGATTTCTAAAAAAAGGTCTGGATCACCACCAGCCAGTTCCTGCCAGGCTTGGGCATTGCCGGGTCCCCCGTTATAAGCAGCCAGAGCAGCAAATATATCGCCATTTAACCGGTCGCGCCATTTGGATAAGTAGCTGGTGCCCAGCAATAGACTGACTACCGGGCGATAAAGATCATCGTCCTTATAATTTTCGGGCCATCCCAGACTGGATGCTACTTCTAATCCGGTTTGGGGAATGATTTGCATCAAGCCGCGCGCGCCAGCAGAAGAGCTGACAAAGCCTTCAAAGGCACTCTCCTGACGCACCAAACTGAATATAAATAAGGGGTGGAATCCATACATCTGAGCTGCAGGAATAATGAGATCGGAATAATAGGTTCCAAAACGAATGTGGTTGAAGAAGGCAGGCGCATACAATGAGGTGGCATCATCGAGTCCTGCCAGATTGAGTGTCTGGCGGGCTGACAAGATGGCGCTGCGATACAATCCTAATTCACGCAAATAATCTGCCAGATGGTAACTTTCCACGGGCGATTGAATTGATTGGCGAAGATTTTCAAATTCATTTCGCGCCTCCTCGAATAATCCCAATTTCCAAAGCTCGCTGCCGCGGATAAAACGCGAATCGTTGCTAAGGCTGGCAGGAAACGACAAATCCGCCTCTGCACCTAAATTGAAAGTCGAACGAAGCCAATTCTCTGCTTCTTGTTTTTCTTTCTTCCAATCGATGGATAGGTCGTAAGCTTCTGGTAAGGCAAAGGGTTTCCGGTTTAAGATTAAATCCCTCGCCCGTTCGCTGTAATAACCGGTTGGATCAATGGTGCTGCATTGTTCCCATAATGCCTGAGCAGCCTGAAAATTACCAAGCGCATTCTGGGTTTTACCCTGCCAAAGTAAAGCAGCGGATCGCTCTTCTGGGTTAATAGCATTGGCGAGCAGACGTTGAAAGGTACTGTCAGCGGCGGCATAATCTCCGAGGCGATAGCGGGAAATTCCGGATAATAAAAGAGCCCGCCAGGCTCTCTCGTAACCAGGGTATTCCAGGGAAACACGGTCCCATATTTCGGCTGCTCTTGCCAGCTGATTATCCATTTCTGCCACTGATGCTGCATCGTAAAGGAATTCACCAGCCCGCAGATGATTGGGAACAGTATTCACAAAATCTAAAAGTGTCTGAATTGCCGAGTCGTAATCATTCAAATACTGCCATTGAACAAATGCTTTTTGTTCCCAGGCTTTATCCCAAAAACGGTGATCGGGAAAATTGATGATTACCTTATTCCATTGAGATATCGCGTCTTCATAGCCGCCGGTAGCCTGGAGTGTTAACCCATAATAATAGCGGGCAGCAGCCGGGTCTGATGGAGCAGATTGCAGATAACGATCGAATGCAGCCAGCGCAACCCCGTATTGACCGGCATAATAATCGACGATGCCGCGATTAAGCTCATCGACAGTCTGTCCATCATTGACTAAAGTCAGTAAAGCCTGATAACTATCATACGCAGTAGGATAATTATTAACTGCATCTTGATAAGCTGCATAAGCATTTTGGCTTTGTCCGAGGCTGGTATACGCCTGCCCGATATATAGATCCAGCTGCGCTTTCGTGTAATCGCTGGATATGCGGTTATAGATATCCTGGTACAAAGCAATCGCTGTGCCATAATCGCCGGCAATAGCATGTGTTCGCGCGATTTTGATCTCGATATCGATTCCATCCAATAAACCAGGGGATTGTAACGCAGCGCGGTAATCATTGATGGCACCTGTAAAGTCATTACTGTTTCTCAATGCATCGCCGCGCAGATTTAGCACATATCTATCGATTACACCCGGGCGATTGGCTAAATAATTCAAATATGCGTCTGCTGCTTCGCTGTAGCGCTGCATAGCTGCATAGGTTTGACCTAATCCAAAATATGCATAGGCTAGGTCGGTGGATTCCGGATAAGTTTGGATGAGGGTATTGAATGAATCTAATGCAGCTTGATAATTTCCAGATTGCAAATGAGATTTACCCATGCCAAGCAACGCTGCGGTTTGAATTTGAGGATCCTGGCTGGTTTGTAGTGCGTCATTATATTCTCTAAAGGCAATTTCCCAATCTCCGTTATTCAAGGCATTATCGCCATTACTGATACGCATTGTTGGTGGAATAGTTGGTGTCGGTTCTGATGTATTCGTTGGTATTAGAACAGGTGCGTTTTGTGCTTTTGAAGAATTAATAGTCTCGATAGGTGGGGCAGGATTTTCAGTGGAAGGTATTTTATTCCCCGGAAAATTGCATGCCAGCATTAAAATGATCAGAATGCCGCCACACAGGGTGATCTTAAATTTGTTGCGCCAGCCGTCATTTTGAGTGGTATTCCTTGTTGCCATGCAATCCAATATAACCCAGGCAAGATGAGGTGTCAATATTTTGAAATTTCGATTTTCTTTTGACAAAGCTGTCCTGGCGTGTTAAACTCTTTTTGCTTGATATGATCATTTGAATAATTAAAAGATATGTCATTCAAACTTGATTATTTAAAAACGAAAGCTGATAGCTGATAATTTTCCCTAAATATGCGTACTCTTGAATGGGATTACCAAAAAAACCTGCTTAAAATGATTGATCAACGGCAATTGCCGGGGGAATTGTGTATTGTTTCATATTCAGATTATAGACAAGTGACAACAGCAATCAAGGAAATGGTGGTGCGCGGCGCCCCGGCTATTGGCGCAGCTGCTGCATTTGGATTAGCCTTGGCAGCGCAGCAATCTTCTGCCAAAAATGTCGAAACGCTGCAAAAGGAATTAACCAAGGCTGCTGAAAAGATTCAAGCAGCCCGCCCAACAGCAGTAAATCTTACCTGGGCATTGCATAGAATTCTAAGTAATATAGCAAACTATCGTGGTGATGTGCAAGGAATGCGGAAAGCGGTTCTCGTTGAAGCTCAAAAAATTGCTGATGAAGATGTAATGATCAATAAACGGATGGCTGAATATGGGGCGGCTTTAATTAATGACGGTGATACGATTATTCATCACTGCAATACGGGCGCATTAGCAACCGTAGACTGGGGAACAGCTTTGGGGGTCATTCGAACGGCATTCGAACAAGGAAAACGGCTTCATGTTCTAGTCGATGAAACCCGCCCACGTTTGCAGGGTGCCCGGTTGACTGCCTGGGAATTAAAACAATATGGCATTCCATATGAAATCATAAGCGATAATGCAGCTGGTCACTTTCTAAGCCGTGGAATGGTGCAAAAAGTCTTCTTTGGGGGCGACCGGATGGCTGCCAATGGGGATGTCGCAAATAAAATCGGTACGTATATGCTGGCATTGGCTGCCCATCGCAATAAAGTTCCGGTTTATTCGGTTGTACCCACTTCTACCATTGATTTGTCTCTCGCTCATGGAGGATTAATACCTATCGAAGAACGCCCGCAGGATGAGGTATTGAATTTACAGGTGGAGGGCAAATCGGTCTTCCCGAAAGGCGCTAAAGCCCGCAACCCTGCTTTTGATGTTACCCCGCATCAATTTCTTACCGCGATTGTCACCGAAAGGGGGATCGTTTACCCTCCTTTTCGAAAAAATCTTAAACAGGTGTGTAATATAAAAACATGAATATTGTATTAACAGGATCTGTAGCATATGACTATTTAATGACCTTTCCGGGTTATTTCAGGGATCATATTTTGCCCGACCGGATCGAAACGATCAGTTTGTCTTTTCTGGTAGATAGTATGGTCAAATTACGCGGCGGCATTGCACCCAATATCGCGTATACTTTGGCGTTGTTTGGAGAACGTCCGCGCATATTAGCCGCAGTGGGTGAAGATTTCGAAGAATACCGCGCCTGGCTGGAAAGCAAAGGGGTCGATACCAGCGGAGCGAGGTTGATCCCGGGGATATTTACTGCTTCATGTTTCACCAGTACAGATCGTTCAAACGCTCAAATCACCAGCTTTTTTCCGGGAGCTATGGCGTATGCAGCAAACCTTTCGCTAAGAGATTTGCCGTGTGATGATTCAGCCCTGGTGGTCATTTCACCGAACGACCCTCTCGCCATGCAGAAATATATTCGAGAATGTCATGAAATGAACCTTTCGTATATATACGATCCCAGCCAGCAAATAGTTAGAATGACCCCAGAAGAAATAATGGCTGGCATCGATGGTGCTTTAGCATTATTTGTCAATGATTATGAATTTGGGTTGATCCAAAAAATGACCGGCATGTCGCATAAAGCGATTATGCAAAAAATCCAATTTATGGTGGTAACCTGCGGCGATCGCGGTGCAACAATTTATGCTGGCGAGAATGTTTTTCAGATTCCGGTTGTAGCGCCCGAAAAAATCGTCGATCCCACAGGTGTTGGTGATGCTTTCAGGGGGGGATTCTTAGTAGCATATGGACATCAATTGGATTGGGAAATATGCGGCAGGGTTGGCGCATTAGCTGCCACTTATTGCCTCGAACACAGCGGCACCCAAGGTCATTCGTATACACCTTTAGAGTTTATTACGAGATATCGGAAATATTTTAACGACCAG
>JAAZNS010000384.1 GCA_012798185.1 Chloroflexota bacterium
ACATTGGGTGATTATGCGATTGAATTTTACTTTGCTAAATGTTTCGATATTTTGCTGAGCAAAGACCTGAAAGAGATATTCATGGCCCATGCGGCGGGCGGTTTCACCACAACAGCTTTCGTCCATCCCTAGTATAGCAAAATCTACACCGGCTTTTCGGAGAAATTTAACGAAAGATTGAGCCACTTTTTTGTTGCGGTCATCATATGCAAAAGCACAACCCAAGAAAAGTAATACGTCAGTCGATTCACCGGGTTGAAGTTCTCTTACACCTAAACCATCTGCCCATGCCAAACGATCTTCTGCTGGCATTCCCCATGGATTTCCCTGACGTTCAACATTGCGTAAAACATCACCTATGGATTTTTGCATATTTCCGGAAGTTAACACCTGGTAACGGCGCAAGTCAATTACTTGATCCACCGGATTGACAAATGCTGGACATTTAACCGTGCATGCACCACAAGTTGTACAATACCATGGCGTTTCTTCGGAAATTGAAGACCCTAAGATTTCTTCCTGGATTTCTCCATTGGCAGATTTCAAAGCAACCAGTGTTGCTTTCCTAAGATCTTGAATAAGCGTCCTTGGAGAATATGGCATCCCGCTGAAATTTGCAGGGCAGGCTTCCTCACACCTTCCGCAGCTAACACATGCTTCGAATGATAGCAACTGGGTAGATGAAAAATCCTGCGCTTTTCCTGCACCGAGGGTTTCAGCTTCTTCGATATTTTCGATTTTTTCAATTGTCCCATAAGAGCGAAGCGGATGAAAAATCACATTGAACGGGATCATAGCCAAGTGACGAAGCTTGGTAAAGGGAATACTAGCAAGCAAGGTTAAACCTAGTGTTGCATGTGACCAGAACATATATGCATGAAGGTTTGCAGCCGTTTCGGGAGTCATACCCAGGCTTCGCCAAAAATTAGCCAAAGCATTACCGATTGGTGACCAAGCTGCCCAAGCTGGTGATGATGCAACAAGACGCATGCTCTCGTTTGTAAAACCTACAATTGGGATTAAAGCGAGTAGTATTAATGCAAAGGTATCATCCCACTTCGTTATAAGGGTTTTAGGGCGAAGAATATATCGGCGAAAGGCAGCCATTGCAACGCCAATTAAAACGGCACCGCCCGCTAAATCCATAACTAATTCAAAAGCCAGGTATAGATTGCCGCGGGGAAACGGCAATTCGACAAACGGAATGAATAGCTGCATTTGCATCAGGTTGATAGCAGTTCCTATAACCTGGATAGTAACACCCCAGAATATCAAAAAATGCATGATACCAGGGTAAACTTTTTTCAATACACGCACCTGTCCAATAGCATCAACGAAAAAATTACGCCATTGTGGACCGCTGTTTTTTAAACCTGTAAAAAGTCTCTGCCAGAAAGATTGTCTCTCTGATGTTGATGTTTCTGCGGTCATGAAGCACCTCCAACGAAGATATGGCCATCTTTGACTTCTACATTAAAAACGGTAAGACCTGATGGCGCTGGACCGCCCAACACGCTGCCGTCTTTAGGACTGAATGCAGCATCATGGCATGGGCATATAATTTCCCCTCGTTCTTTATCCCATTTAACTAAACAAGCAAAATGAGTACAAACTGAGGAATATGCTTTTATTCCATCGGGTGTATTTACAATTAACGCGGGATAACGTCCAAATTTCACAGTTATTGCTTCATTAAGAGGTAAATTTTCTGCCGGTCCGGCATCTACTGGTTCAGAAGGTGTTTCCTGTAAGTTGCTGGGATAGAAAAATGCTACTATAGGCGCTGCTAATGCTGTCAAGCCGGTAGCAGCAAGCACCATTTTGACTATGTTTAAAAAATTTTTCCTTGAAATATTGTTCATAGTGGTTACATGCCTCCCCAAATTGTCATCGCAATGAAGAAAATCACAAATATTATGGTGATGACAAAACGGATATTTCTGGCTTTTGTGTTTGTTTCTTTTTTTCTATCGATAAATGGCCAGAGCGCAACAAGAATTACTCCTAAAACAGGTATTAAGACACCAACAGTTTCGGGAACGAATTTTAAAATTTGATATAACGCAAGGAAATACCATTCAGGTTTGACATGAGCAGGTGTATTCAAGGGATCGGCAGGTTCTTCAACACCAACTGGCGCAAACATGCCAATGATGCCGATAATTACAACCAGAGCCAAAATACCCAAAACTACTTTTGCTTCAGTAATAACATGATCTGGGAAAAAGGGAATGGTCTCTCCTTCATCTTTTACAGGTGATATGTCTGACATAGCCTTACTCCTGAAATAGTTTCTATAAGGGTTTTGCAATCCCTTGGCGTCTAATCATGATGAAATGTGCCAGCATAAATATAAGGGTTGCAATAGGAACAACGATCACATGTAATGCATAAAACCGGCTGAGTGTTTCACCGGTTACATCCCATCCCACGCGCAAAAACACCAATACCAAATCGCCGATAATGGGTATCGATTCTCCAATCGATGTTCCAACTGTGGTTGCCCAATACGCTGTTTGATCCCAGGGAAGAAGGTATCCGGTGAAACCAAACACAAGTGTTAATATCAATAAAACAACACCGCTGACCCAATTCATTTCACGAGGAGGTTTGTATACACCCATAATAAAAACTCTTAACATATGAGCAATGCACATGACGATCATGCCGTTTGCTGCCCAATGGTGTATGGCGCGGATAGCAGAACCAAAATGTACTTGAGTCTCAATGTATTGGATACTGGCAAGTGCAGCTTCAGGAGTGGGCTTGTAATAGAAGGCTAACATTATTCCTGTGATCGCCTGAATTACAAAAAGGAAAGCCGTAATACCTCCCAAGCAATACCACCAATGTAGTGCATACTTCGGTACTGGTTTTTTAAGAATCTTGGTTAGTGGTTCCGAAATCTCATAGCGCTCATCAATCCATTCGACACCGCGAGTCGTCATTGGTTTCCATGGTTTTCGGTTTATGATAACGCTGCCGGTTTTCACCATCCCAAAAATAAATATCAAACCCATTGAACCAAATAATACCCATCTTGCCAGGGGTGTCCAAAGCCCTTTATTTTCCCCGGTAATATGACAAGATAAACAAGGATCTTGATTGGGAGCAGGAACCGTGGCTGGTCTATCACTTGTAACTGATTTTTCTGGGTTAGTACTAATAAATCCAGCCGAATTTTGTATTGCAGTCCAATTCGGTTCTGCATTGGATATTTTGCCATTCTCAGCCAGGTATGAATTCGCTAACACCTGGTGAGTGGCGAAAGCTAAAAGTATTACTCCAATCAAGATCGCCATAAACATAAGTGCAAGCTTATTTCGCTTTGTAAAATTGACAATATTTCGCTTCATGCGCCACCTCGAATGGAAATCAACCCAAATATTGGGATAAACACACTCATAGAATACAGATATTTGGTTATTATCGTAACAGCAATTCACCCTAGGTTGATTAAGGTATACACCCTATTATTAATCAATTATTAACCCTATTAATAGATATAATATCTTTCGTTTATATATTTCTTTTAAATCTCGATAATCTTCTTTTGAATTGCGTATTTGATTAATTCTCCCCGGTCATGCAGGTCAAGCTTATTCATCAGACTTGATCGATGCGCTTGTACAGTTTTTATGGAGATACAAAGGATATCTGCGATTTGCTTATTTGTATTTCCCTCAGCGATTAATTGAAGGATTTCTCGCTCTCTTTCACTGAGATTATCGTCGGGTTCTTCTATTTTTAAATCACCCCATCGTAAATAATCTTCAATCACTAAACGTGTTATTGCCGGGGATAAGACAGCTTCTCCCCGGTGTACCGCTCGTATTGCGTTAAGTAACTCTCTAGAAGCAGCATCTTTTAAAATATAACCCATGGCGCCAGATGCTAATGCCCTTCTTATATATTCCTCATTGTCGTGCATGGT
>JAAZNS010000385.1 GCA_012798185.1 Chloroflexota bacterium
AGCAATACCAACATAGTGCAACATTTGAACACCTTCCTTTCTAGGAAAATCACTCGAAAGGGTAACTTTACCTTACCCAGGATAATTATATTCCTTTTTAGCTTGTAGAGTAGCAATCTCGTCACTCTTAGAGAACGGCAGTGAACCTGATAACTTATAGTTAAGGAGATTTAATGAATTGAGGCCTTGACCGTTTGTGTATTGCCATTTTGATAGATAAAAACAGCGCCTAAATTATTAGGATCTTTCTACCATCCTGGAATAGGCTTACCAGCAAAAAATAATCGCTTGGCTTCTAATTCACCCTGCAGAGAATCACGAGTAAATACAGTAACAGCAGCCAATTGGGTTTGTAAAGGATATCCAGTTTGAGGATCCAACAAATGATGATATCTTTTACCCCCTTTTATTAAAAATCGTTCGTAGATACCACTTGTAACAGCTGCACATGCAGGTTTAATGACCGTTCCAATGCCAATATTTCTTCCTTTATTGGGATCCTGAATACCAACTATCCATCGGCCATCAGATCGTCGTGGAGATTCTCCAACAAATAGTAAATTACCACCGAGATTAATTATTCCAGCCCTAATCCCATAGGCAAACCAAATAGACCGAATTTGATCAGCAATGAATCCCTTTGCAATTCCTCCAAGATCGAGCTCCATACCAGTTTTGACTAGTTTTACGGTGTGCAACGCATCATCCATAATAATGTTATCGGGATTGCTTAAAAGTAGCCGAGACTTAATGTCGTGATCGGATGGAACATTGGCACCGTTGAAACCTATCTTCCAAAGTTTGACAAGTGGTCCAATCAAGGCATTGAATCCAAAGTGCTTTTGGCTTGCTAGGACAGCATTTTTTATAAGTGCATACGTACCAGACGAAATCTCAGTATTGTCATATCCTGCTAGTTGATTTATGGTCATTATTTCTGAATGAGGTTGATTTACTGTCAACCTAGATTCTTGTTGCCTGATTAGCAATTCGGCAGCAACTAATGCAGAATTATCTTGCTCGCCAAATACCGACAAAACTATATTTGTTCCTAAAGCTCGTAATCGCTTCACTCGCCAAGTTAGCATTGTATCATCATTTCTATAAATACTGTATTTTGAATCACTTTTCTCATGATTTCCCTCTTCTGGTTGTAGTACGACCGAAGGTGTTTTTTTATGGAATTCCCGTGATCAAAGAGTTTAGTTATTTTCCTACCCAGTTTACAATTCAAGTGTAACACCCTAATAGCTAGACTCAAAAGGTCATAAAAACCTTGGATTGAAGTCAATATTTGAGACAGATTTTAAGAGACATTCAGAACCGCGTTTACCTTCCACAGCTCAAATAAATCATTAATTGCGATTAATAACTTATTTGAACCCTGGAAAGCATTAAGTCAGGCGGCCATTTGGCTCGTAAGTGTTGCAATTTCAACTTGTAAGGGGGTCTGGTAGCCCAGTGAACTATGAATTCTCTTCCTATTGTAGAAAGCATGCACATATTCAAAAAGGACGGCAGCGGCAGTTTCATAATCTTC
>JAAZNS010000386.1 GCA_012798185.1 Chloroflexota bacterium
CGATGTATTATGCCAGGGCTGCGGCGCTTGTATTGTCGCCTGCCCCAATAAAGCCAGCCAGCAGAAAGGTTTCGAATTCTCCCAGATTTCTGCCATGCTCGATGCCGCGCTGGAAGAAGTTTTATGATTTTTATGAGGAAATCAAGAGGATAGGAATCTAGGAATAACTAATGGAAATAAGGCCTCACCCCATCTCCAGACTCCTTCCCTTTTGCGAGAACGAAGAGGAGAAGGGGCACCGGGTAGGGTGAGGTAGAAAAAAAGATAACTGAAAGCTGAATGCCAACAGCTTCCTTAGGACGTGAAAATGACTGATACTACATTCGAACCAAGAATCATCGCCTTTCTATGCAACTGGTGCACTTACACCGGTGCAGACCTGGCGGGTACCAGCCGCCTGCAATATCCGCCCAATGTGCGCATCATCCGCCTGATGTGCAGCGGTGCAGTCGATCCGATCTACGTGCTTAAAGCCGATCTGGCAGGCGCAGATGGCATACTCATCGGCGGCTGCCACCCTGGCGATTGTCATTACCAGGAAGGCAATTATAAAGCACGGCGGCGGGTAGTGGCGCTTAAAGAAATTCTCAAAAATGCCGGTTTCGATGATTCACGCGTCTGGCTGCGCTGGATCAGCGCCAGCGAGGGCAGCCGCTTTGCTGATACCATCCGGGAAATGACTGCAGCGATGAAAGAACTCGGTCCCAACCCGCTGAAAAAGGAATGGGCGGTATAAACCCATTAGGTGAAAGGCATTATGGAAACAATCATAACTGTTGAAAACGGCAATACACTGGCTGCCCTGCAGGATTTTCTAAAGCAATTATTGGAACACGGCATTGTAGATGCCTTGATAACCCCGCTAAGAACTCCTTCGGGAACGGTGACTCCTGCTCTGGTGACCAATACAGATTTATTGAACGCTGCTGATCCTTTAGCACCAGTCTTGCCAGGGAACTGCGCCACGTTGGCAGGCAAGTTGAGCGCCCGTGAACCACGAGCGCGCATTGGCGCGGTCATGCGCTCTTGTGAAATCCGCGCCCTGGTGGGACTGGTAAAAATGCAGCAAGCCAGCCTGGATAGCATTACCCTGATCGCTGTTGATTGCGCCGGGACTTACCATGTGCCGGTTTTCCAAAGAATGGCTCAAAAAGGGGATGCGCTTTGGCAAGAATTGTATAAAAATGCTGTCGGGCAGCCTGGTCAGCCAGATGAAGCGCTTAGAGCTGCTTGTAAAATATGCGAACAGCCTGTTTACGAAAACGCAGCGATTAAAATCAAATGCTTGGGCAGCAACTTAGATTCTGAAATACATCTACAGCTACCCGATGAGCTCGCTGCACAGCTGGGATTATCGCAATCCGCTGAAAATGGCAGGCAGACAATAGTAGAAAATTTGGTTGCAGCGCGAACTGCAGCCCGTGATTCGGCATTTGCGGAAATTCGTACACGTTTGGAAGGTGAAGAGGGCATCGAGGGGGTTTTTGCAGCCTGTATCCGCTGCCATAACTGCATGACGGTCTGCCCCATTTGCTATTGTAAGGTTTGTGTCTTCAAAAGCCCGGTATTCGACCACGAACCGATGCAGTTTGTGGAATGGGCAAAACAAAAAGGGGCTTTGCGTCTGCCATCTGATACCACGCTGTTCCACCTGACCCGGCTGAACCACATGGGGTTATCCTGCGTGGGCTGCGGCATGTGTACCGAAGCCTGCCCGGCTGAATTGCCGGTTGGCATGGTGTTCCGGGCTATCGGTCAGCGCTTACAAGCTACTTTCGAGTATGCACCCGGACGCAATAAAGAAGAACAATTACCGTTGATCACATTCAAAGCGGATGAATGGACTGAAGTTGGAGAATGAGTTAGGAGAATAAAATGGCAAATCAAGAAGAATTAATTCCAATTTATATTATGGGCAAGCGTTACGATGTACCTGCCAGCCTGACCATCATGAAAGCCATGGAATGGGCGGGATATACCCTGGTGCGCGGTGTTGGCTGCCGGGGTGGTTTCTGCGGCGCCTGTGCCACTGTCTACCGCATCAAGGACGACCCCAAGCTGTATTTTGGATTAGCCTGCCAAACGGTGGTCAAGCCGGAAATGTACCTGGGGCAGATCCCTTTCTTCCCCGCCAAACGCGCCAGTTACGATATCACGAAGCTGGAGCCTATCGCTGCCACATTGTTCACTACCTATCCAGAAACACTGCGCTGCTTGGGCTGCGGTACATGCACTAAAGCCTGCCCTCAAGAACTCAATGTTAAGGGGTATATGGCAGCCGCCATGCGCGGGGATATCACTTTGGTTGCCAATATGTCCTTCGACTGCATCATGTGCGGTTTGTGCGCAGCACGCTGCCCGGCGGAGGAGCCACAATATAACATTGCCATTTTAGCGAGGCGTTTATACGGACGTTATCTGGCACCTCGTTCTCCGCACTTGGCTGAACGTGTTGAGGAAATTCAATCCGGGAAATTTGATGCTGAGATTCAGAATCTAAAATCCCTGGATTTTAATGCATTGAAAGAACGTTATTCAGCACGCGAAATTGAGGCGTAGGGAGGGCTCATTATGACATACACGCCGGAAATGTTAGAAAACATCAAACAGGTAGAAGCCACTCGTTCGCAGCGGTTACATCAAACTTTTCCAGCCATGTCGCTGGAAGAACGCACCAAACTGCTCAATACTTTCCATCCCGATTACATCAAAGAGAGCATGCGGGAGATTCGGATTGGAGTGGAAAAGGGCAGCCGCATGCCGAATGAGCTGGCGGATGTTGTGGAGGGACGCCCGCATATCGGAGCGGATTTCGATTTATCTCAGCCAGAATTTGAGACCGATGTGCTTATCATCGGCGGAGGCGGGGCTGGTGCCAGTGCAGCATTGATGGCTGAAGAAGCCGGTGCAAAAGTCACCATTGTTACCAAACTGCGCTTTGGAGATGCCAATACGATGATGGCGCAAGGAGGCATCCAGGCAGCCGATCGGCCTAATGATTCGCCGGCTATCCATTACCTGGATGTGATCGGCGGCGGGCATTTCGATAACTTTCCCGATCTGGTTGAAGCGTTGGTAAAGGATGCTCCGCAGGTCATCGCCTGGCTGGAACAATTGGGCGTCATGTTCGATAAAACACCTGACGGCACGATGATGGAAGAACACGGCGGCGGCACTAGCCGGAAACGCATGCATTCTGCCCGTGATTATTCCGGTGCAGAAATCATGCGCACCCTGCGTGATGAAGTGCGCAACCGCCCCAACATTACCGTGATTGAGTTCTGCCCGGCGGTTGAATTGGTAGCAGATAAACAGGGCAGAGTATGCGGGGCAGTTTTGATGAACCTTGAAACTGAACGCTATTTCTTTACCCGCGCCAAGGTCGTCATCCTTTCTACAGGCGGCGGCGGGAGGCTGCATTATCAGGGTTTCCCCACCACCAATCACTATGGTGCTACAGCCGATGGCATTGCCATGGCATACCGCTTGGGCGCTAAGCTGGCTTTTTTGGATACCATGCAGTACCATCCCACCGGAGCAGCTTACCCAGAACAAATTTTAGGTTTGCTGGTAACCGAGAAAGTGCGCGGTTTAGGTGCACAGCCGGTGAATATCAAGGGCGAGCAGTTTGTCTATCCCCTGGAACCGCGCGATGTCGAAGCAGCAGCTTTCCTTCGTGAATGCAAGGAGCGGCACTTAGGTGTAGTCACACCCACAGGGCAACATGCCGTATGGCTGGATACACCGATGATCGACTTGCTGCATGAACCCGGCACCATCGAAAAAGCTCTGCCTGCTATGGTGCGCCAATATAAGCGTTTCAACATCGATATGACTAAAGTGCCCATCCTGGTTTACCCCACACTGCATTATCAAAATGGTGGGATTGCCATCAACGCCGACTGCGAGACAAATATTCCCGGTCTGCTGGTAGCCGGTGAAGCCAGCGGCGGAGTGCACGGGCGCAACCGTTTGATGGGCAATAGCCTACTGGATGTGTGTGTCTTTGGCAGACGAGCCGGCTTGACTGCGGGACGGTATTATAAAGATGCCAAACCCGGTGAACCCACCCTGGCGCATCTGGAAACCTGGAAAAAGCAGCGCGATGAAGCGGGGATAAGTACACCTCTGCGCTCACCGATCTTGCTGCCCGATTATTCACGCAAGGGATGACAAGGATTTTTGGGGAAACCAGGGTTGTATAATAGAACCATATGTCAAATATGGATAACTCTAACTAATCATCACTTACGAATAACGAATTTACTTTCATCTGAAAGGCAGGAAAGCAAAAATTTGCTCCCTGCCTTTTCAATTTCCGCCCTGAGCTTATTGAATCAGATTTATTTCGCCCAACCTGGCACAGCTATAACAGGTTCAACCGCAGCTTCTCCCTATCATTCTCAACGCTGCAATAAATCGCTGCTGGGGATTCGAAGGCATATAGTAAAAAATGAAAATATTGCGAATCAGGCCAATTCATGATAAGCTACAATCTAATGAAAATATATACAATCGGCCATAGCGGTCACACACTCGATAAATTTTCGCAATTGCTAAAAGCAAATGCAGTTACCCCTTTAGTGGATGTACGCACTACACCAGCCAGCCGTTTTCAACCCCAATTCAATAAAGAAAACCTCGAATACTTCTTACCTCAACATGGTATCCAATATGTATTTGCTGGAAAATTTTTGGGCTGACGCCCCAGCGAGCCAGGTTGCTATAAAAACCGAGTTCTTCCTAAAGAAGAGACAGATTACCTTCACGAAGTTGATTACCCGGAGGTTATGAAAAAAGCTTGGTTCATCATTAGGATTGGGTTAGCGAGGGGATGGCGTGAATATCCCGACCGATGTTATCTACAAGTAAATGCTATCCATACCTTTCCCGATTATCTCAACGGTAAAACTTTCGCAGATCTCAAATCGAAATAAGGGTAAGAATTCTTTATTGCAAAACTACTCACCCAGATTGGGATGAGTAGTTACCCAATATCTTCAATTTTCTTCATTGGTTGTGTTACAATGTCAATACTTGTCAAAACTGTGCTGCAGATCCTCATTACTTCAACCGCACATCATGATGAGAATTCAATATTTAATTAGGGAGAGTTATGGAAACGAAATTATATGTCGGTAATTTGTCGTATTCGACAACCGAGGATGACCTGCGCACGCTTTTTACCCAGGCTGGCACAGTGAGATCGGTAAGTTTGATTAAAGACCGCGATAGCGGCAGGTCGAAAGGGTTTGCCTTTGTTGAGATGGAAACTCAATCTGAAGCCGAGAAAGCTATTACGCAATTCAATGGCACTTTACTGAATGAGCGCGCTATCAATGTGAATATTGCCCGGCCGCGTGAAGAATTCGGTCGA
>JAAZNS010000387.1 GCA_012798185.1 Chloroflexota bacterium
CCGAAAAGTTGCTGCCAGCGCAACGCCTGAAAGTCCTATCATGCTAAAGGTGAGCGATATGTTCAGCCTGATGCCCTACGAAAACTCTCTGGTGGTGCTGAGCATGAACGGTCCGCAGCTTAAAGCAGTACTGGAGCGCGCTTTCCGCAACTATTATTACTATAAGTATGTACCGGGCTACGGCGGTTATTCCTACTACACAACCTGTATGCTGGATATCAATTCGGGCGGTAAAATCACCTATAATGATCTGTATCCTGCTTCTTACGATCCCAATAAGAGTTATGTAGTCTCGCTGGAATTCGATGGCCATGAAGTTGATTTCAGTGACGCCAGTACATTCTATAAAGTATCCACAGTGAATTACCTGGCAGCCGGATCGTGCAATTTCAACGACGGTGGGGTCAGCTTATGGCCGCTTAATCAGATTCTCACCGATACCCAGTATTATGTGCGCGATGCGGTGATTAATTACATTACCGAACAAGGGGTGGTATCACCGATGATTGAAGGCAGGTTGAATTTTATTACCGATACAGAAGGACCGCAAATCACCAAAACGATCGGCGATCCAATTTTCAGCGCCGGCACCGATACCTTTGTCACCTCAGCCTCTGTTTTCCACGTGAATGTGAGTGATACGCCTGCAGGCGTGGCAAGCTGCAGCATCTCAATCGCTGGTCCTGATGGATCGACAAGTACGCACTGCCAGGCAGGCGATAACGACCTCTCACTTAGCGGCGCAGATGGCACCTATACTATCACGATCTCTGCTGCTGATAAGGCGGGGAATGTTGCAGAATTGGTCGAACAAGATATCCTCGACAATAGTAAGCCTCAACTTACCAAGACGATTGGCAACCCAAAATATGTGAGGCGCGGAATTACCTACGTCAATTCCACTACCCCCATTCGTGTGCAAGCCGTGGATGCCAGCGGTATTGCCGGTTGTACTTTAAAGATAGATGGAAGAGAGCCGTCAGTTTACGCAGGGGAAGATTTCACTCTGCCCGCTCCGGATGGCTGGCACAAATTGATGGTGGTTTGTGCCGACAACCTGGGTCATTCTGCAATGCTTTCAGAATTCGATGTTGTGGATAACAGCGCGCCAACCATCGTTATTGCCGCTCCACAAGCAAAGACCTACCTACACCCGCATTATCTGCGACTCGAATTCATGGCAGTCGATTGGGGTGCAGGCGTACAAAATGTTGCGGGCAAACTGGATGGGGTGTCGGTAGCCAATCGCCAGCTTATTGATCTATATACCCTGGCGCTCGGTAACCACACTCTGGTTGTAACAGCAACGGATAAACTGGGCAACCAGAGCACCAAATCGGTAACCTTTAAGGTGAGTGCTACAATCCAAAGCTTGATGACCAGCGTGAACCGCTTCTACGCCGAGCACAAGATCAAGAGTGCGCGTTTGGTTTCCACCTTGCTCGGTAAGCTGCAAAAAGCCCAGCTTTACCTGAACAGAGGTAAAACCAATCAAGCAAAACAGCAGCTGCAATCCTTTATCCAGCAAGTACAAAGCGAGAGCGGTAAGGGTATCACAACCGATGCGGCACAAAAACTGATTGCCGATGCCCAATTTGTGATTGGAACTTTGAAATAGCGCTAAATTGGACAATATAATCAATAGGGGGGAATAAAATGAATTCGAAGACCTTTAGGATTACACAAGCCCTAAAGGTCATTTTTTGTTGCCATTGTTGGCAGTTTTTATCAGCGCTTTCATCAAAATGCGTTTATTTCGAATTCCACACTCACCCCGTAGTGGCGCAGCTTACCGGCTTGCTTCAAGTCATCCAGAATGCCAAACACTTCCGGCATGTAATAGACAGCAGTGGGCGGACAGTGCAGCTGTAACAAATCCAACGCCTCAACCTGCCGGTTTTTCAGGCTGCGCTCGACCCAGACGGTGAGGTTTTGACGGCTATAGCCTTCGGGGGTTTGCCGTTCAAGGCGCCGTCCGGCTTTGGTTGCCACGAAGAAGGGTTCGCGCCGTTCTTTGCGCAGCTGTGCTATAAGCTGTTCGCTGCGCCCATCGCCATAAACATCGGCGGTATCGAAGAAATTCACCCCTAGATCCAATGCCCGGTGGAGGGCAGCCAGTGAATCGTGATTGTCCACCGTGCCCCACTCACCGCCGATCGCCCAGGCGCCAATACTGATGGTGGATAAGAATATTGGAATTCGCCCAAGTTAAGCATGCCGCCACACCAAGACCCAGGACAACTACCGCTAACGTTAGCGGCGCCTGCAGTTACTGTAAAACCATCCAATTGAGCAGCGTTCACGTTTTTACTATATACTACATGATAAGCATTACTACCGCTGATGCCAGCCGTGGAAGTGACCACGCCATTTACGTCGGTTGTATCATTTTTATCGATGTCGCCGCTCAGCACGGTGATGTGAGCGGTGTAATCCCTTTCGGTGAGCTCCATTTCAGTGGTGGCAAACCCGCCATAGAGCGCCAACCCTGATTTTAGACTGAATGTAGCTGAGCGAGAATTATCCGTTTACCCGGAGCCTTCATCCGGGTAATAAACGCCTTCCGCCACCCAAATTTCGTTCCCTGTTATAGCGACTGCCAATGCATCTTGAACATTGGTGTAAGCTGTACTCCGGGAATAGCCATCCGGTACGCCGCTTGCATCAGCGTCCACATAGATAACATTGCCATCAGCCCTGGCTGGTTGGTGGCAAAGAAACGCCAATCCCAGGGTAATTATTCCAATCGCCAACATAAAGCTGAAGGGTATACTAAATTTCTATGGCATATAATTCTCCTAAACGAGAGTTCGTTTTGGAAAAATAGCTATCCAAAAGGATATATTAAAAAGCTTGTCTATACGCGGGGAGCAATATGGCATTCAGCGGGGAATCTTTAAATCCTTCTGATGTATTTTTCTTAGTGTTACCTTACTCAGTCTTGCAATTAATGATAGTTATATTACAAAACCTGCAATATTAATGTAAGAATTATAAAATACCGCATTAAGTTTTGTCACAACAAAAAAAGGAGGGCTGCCTAAAAAATCAAAATTGTTTTGTTGCACGAAGTGAGTTTCACAAAGTGGAGCGAAACATCTGTTTTATTTATGTAAAGACACTTCGCCTCGATCAGTGTGATAGACTTCTTTTAGGACAGCCCCGGAAGACTATTTAAAAAACTAAAACATTTCCTTTTTAGTAGTCACCACCGTACCCAGATAGCGGAAATCACCGGGACGGAAACCGGTTTGCTTGCCGATATTGATCGAAATCAATTGAATGGGAACGATCTCGGCTATCGGCAGCCCAATACCGCGATATTTGGGCAACACAATGCTCGGAATCTCTTTTTCGGGTGTATCTGCCAGCCAGAAAACTTTTGCACCCAATGATTGTGCTTTCAGGCTGAGGCGGAAGTCTTCGGTTTTAGTCATCGCCTCTCCAGCCAGCGAAAGCACCGTGTAGTTTTCATCTGCCAGCTCTACCGGTCCGTGCCAGAATTGCCCGGTAGACATCCCTTCGGCGTTGATTTTCGGTCCTTCTTTAAAGCACAAAGCCGCTTCCATAGCTGTGGCATAAGATAGGCCGCGCCCGATGATTACCAATCGATTCACTTTACCAATTAATGAATCCAATAATTGCAGGTGCTCTTCCAATTTCTGGGTGAATTCTTGTAAACCCTGTAAGGTAATCTGCAGGTCTTCCATCTCACGATCGATCAATTTACCAGCTAATTGCAATGCCATTAATTGTGTGGTTGCCAGAGTGCCCACGTAGCTGCGAGTGGACAAAGTGAAATCATCACCCGAATATATGGGCATATACAGGTCTGCCTGGGTTGCCAACGGGCTATCGGGGAAATTGGTGTTAGCAAGCAGATATGGGTTGCCCAACCTTCCCTTTTGCGCCAGAAGGCGGGTGATTTCAATGGACTTGCCTGAATTGGACACTACCCAAAGCAGCGACTTGGGGGTGACTAAATCGGAGGCATACGTAAGCAGTTCACTGGTATCCATCCAAAACGCCGGAACGCGGCCTTTGAGCAGTTGCAGCCATGCGGGGTAGGTGCCAAAAGTGGAGGCGCCCATCCCGGTGAGGATGATGCGGTCAAAATTGCCCTTCATCAAACGGCTTCTCAGGTCTTGCAGCAATTGATGGTCATAACCCTGAAGCACTTTTTGCAGAGCTTCGGGCTGTAATTGTATATCTTCTAAAAATGGAAATCGTTCACCCATTTTCTCCTCCTAATAATGATTGTTATATATGAATTCAGGCGATATCTTGCTGCGATATCAGAAAAGCATAAGCTGCACCGTATACACCAGCGTAATAATCGAGGCTATCGATCTGAATGGTCACAAGCCCGGCGGGCACCATATAACGATGGCCGTTAATAACTTTACGTATATAGGGTTCGAACAAGTTAAAATACCTGGTCATCCCGCCGCATAAAACCACTTTATCTGGTACAAAAAACGAGATAACGTTCAACAATCCCAAGCCCAGGTAATACCCTTCCTGTTCCACTAATTGCATTGCTGTCTCATCACCTTGACTTGCAGCTTGTATAATGGTAGGGGTATTAATATGGTGAATATCTTTCACCGCTAAGATCTTTAGCCAATCCGGATTTTGAACGGCTTTTTGACGGGCAAAATTTAGAAATGCCGCCCCAGATGCCAGGCTTTCCCAACAGCCAACCATGCCGCAATAACAATGTACGCCGCTGGAGGCATCGATGACATGGTGCCCACCCTCTGGATGTGCACCATCCAGCCCACGATATACAGTGCCATGATCGATGAAAGAAGTACCTATCCCTGTGCCAATGGTGACCACATACAACCGCTCCGCGCCTTGCCCATTGCCTTGCCAATATTCTCCCAGGGCAGCTGCATCGGCGTCATTTTCGAGCACCACGGGCAAGCCGCATGCTTCTTGCAGGGGTTTAACAAATGGTCGATATTGCCAGGCTGGCTCGGTATATGGGTTGATCACCGTTCCCGATTGCTTGTTTACGGGACCGGTGACGCCTGAGCCAACGCCGATGATCGATAGTTGACGGTATTTGGAAAGCAGCGATTGGGTCAGCTCGATAACCGTTTGTAAACCTGTTTCGGGCTGGCGGGATGAGGGTAGAGCTTTCTCCAGGATTTCTAAAGCTTTACCATTGGTGGAAATCAAACCAACCCTGGCGTGTGTGCCGCCCAAATCGACGCCAATGACATAACTCGGTTGCGACATGGTTCAACCCTTTACGGCACCGGCGGTAAGCCCGCTGATGATGTAACGTTGGAAAATCAGTGCCAAAATCACCGGCGGGATGGCGGCAATCACCCCGCCTGCCATCATGGCTGTGATATCTACCGCATATCGTCCGGTGAATTCGGCAATGGCTACCGGTACAGTTTTTGTGGCAACCGTGCTGGTGAAAATTAACGCAAAGAAAAATTCATCCCAGGCGGAGAGAAAAACAAACAACGATGTAGAAATCAAGCCCGGCGCAGAGATGGGTAATATCACCTGGTAAAGAATTCCCATCCGTGAGCAACCATCGATACGGGCAGCGTCTTCCAGCTCTACCGGAATGGTTTCAAAAAAGCCCGACATGATCCAGATGGCAAACGGTAAAGCAAAAGAGAGATATGTAACGATCAATACAATGGGTTTATTTAGCAAGCCCAATCGGGAAGCCAATAAATATAAGGGTATAACTAATGATACTTCCGGGATCATACGCGTGCCCAGTATGCCCATCATCACACCCTTTCGAAAAGGGAAATTGATGCGCGCCAGTGCATAAGCAGCTAACGAACCAACAAAAAGCGCAATGAAAGTCACCGAGCTGCTAATTAAGAACGAGTTGCCTAACGTGCGGACAAATGTTTTCGAAACCTCGGAAGTGGCTTTGGCAGGATTGAAAATGTTTATGTAATTTTCCAGTGTAGGGTGTTTTGGGAAAAAGGTCGTTGGAGAAGATAATAAGTCTGAACGATTGGAAATGCTGGAAGATACCAGCCAAATCACGGGTAAAAAAATCAGAATGTAAACCGGAAGCGTTAGCGAAAATAAACCAACTTTTCGAAAGATCTTTCGATGATACATCATAGTCGGCTTTCCTCCGGTTTATACAAGAATCGGATGTATATCATTGCCATGCCTAAGGTAAAGAGGGATATCAAGAAAGACAAGGCAGATCCTTTCCCTACGTGTCCATACGTGAAGGTTTCAAAGTAAGTGAGGAAAGATATAGCCACTGTGCCAAATGCAGGTCCGCCACGGGTAATGACATAGATGATATCGAATACACGAAAAGCCTCCACTGTGCGGATGACCAGCGCAATGAGAATGGCAGATCGTAACAAGGGCAGGCGAATGCTAAAGAAACGCTGCAGTGCATTGGCGCCGTCTACCGAGGCGGCTTCATCCAGATCTTCCGGGATACTTGCCAGCGCTGCCTGGATAATTAGAGCAATGAATGGAAAACTATGCCAGATATCCGCCAGGATAACCAGATTCATAGCGGTTATTGGATTGGTTAACCAGGCGATATAATGATCGATAATACCAAATTTTAGTAGAAGCGCGTTTAATGCCCCATAATCGGCGCTATATATCCAACGCCACATGGCACCATTGACTACTGTAGGTACTGCCCAGGGAATGATCAGGCAGGTGCGTAATAATTTCCAGGCTGGCGGGTGGCTATGAATTAGCTGCGCAACTGCAATACCCAGGATGAGCTCAATACCTACGCTAACCACCGTAAAATAGACCGTACGCCAAATAGTTGCCCAAAAGACCTTATCTTTAAGAATGTTTAGGTAATTATCGAAGCCGATAAAAATCCCTCCGCTGGGTTTTGAAAGCGGTGTTTCGAAAAAACTAAGGTATAGGGTACTTAATACCGGCTGCAGGGTAATACCTAAAATAATGAGCAAACTTGGTATTACTAAAAGCACTCCAATTTTTGCATCTTGCTTACGAAGAGAATTAGTAGCCATCTTAGATCGTTATTTCAAGGAGCAACTTTTTATTTCTTCTGGCAGGAATATATATATCCTGCCAGAAGAATTTTTATTAAAATTATTGATATTTTTCTTGCAATTCTGTAAATTTCGCAGCTGCTTCATCCAAAGCTTCTTGAGGGGTTTTTTGTTTGGTCAGCGCCTGTTGCAGGGCAAGCTGAAGCGCCAATGAGGCTTCACTGTAATAAGGTACTTTCGGGCGGACGTGAGCAAACGGGATTTGTTTGACGTAATTCGGGATGAGCACTTTGTTGGCTTCACTATAGGAGATCAATTTTTCAAGATTTTCGCCTTCGTAGCTGGTTTGCCAGGCAGGCGTACTGTATTTTGAGTATTCATCTTGTATGGGCTTGCTGGTCATAAATTTAATGAATTCCCAGCCAATTTCTTTATTGGGTGAAGCATTAGCCACACTCCAGCCCATCGAACCGTTGATCGTGGCAGTCTCGATCCCTTTTTCCAAACCTTTTTTGAAAACAGGCATCAAAGCCATGTTAACCTGTCCGTTAATGATCGATTCTTCAGGTTCGAAGTTTGCCATCTGATACATGTAACCCCAATTGACCGCAAAAACAGCCTTGCCCTGGGAAAACACATTGCGGACATCTTCTTCCAGATATGAAATGGAAGCCGGGTTGGTATAGCCCTTATCAATACTGTCGACCATCCATTGCACGACTTCTACACCTTCAGTGTTATTGAAGGCAGGATTGCCGGCTTCGTCTACAAAGGTGCCGCCATTGCCAAATAACAAAGCAACCAGGGTGCAAATGGAAGCCTCTGCTTGAGCCCACGACCAAACCATGGGATATTCCACCAACCCTTTATCTTTTATGACCTGAGACATTTCTTCGAGTTCTTCCCAGGTTTTGGGCGGATTATCAAAACCAGCTTCTTTCAAGATTTTTTCGTTGTAGAAAAAATACATACCGTCAATTCCCCAGGGTAAACCATAAACTTTTGAATCGACGGTGGTAATTTCCCAACCGGAGGGGAAAATACCTTGTTTCATTTCATCGGTAATCTTATCTGACACATCATACAGGTAGCCGGCGTTTGAGAATTCAGCGTACCAGATGTCATCGACTAACACTACATCATATGCAGGTGGGGTGGTTGCCATGGCTGTAGTGATTTTGTCGTGTAAAGCTTCATAGGCGACAAATTCGGTTTCCACCTTCACATTTGGGTTATCTGCCATGAAACGTTCAGCAATTTCATTGACTACTTCCACTGGATAACCAGCTTGTTGCATAGTTAGAACCCGGATAGTAACCTGCTCTGGCTCTGCTCCTGCGGGTTGCTCGGTAGTTTCGGCAGGAGCTGCGGGCTCGGAGGTTTTCGGGCTGCATCCTACCATCCCAGCTAAAATTGCGATTACCAGAAAACAAACTATAAATTTCGACCAGATTTTCATTCACTCCTCCAATATTTTTATAATTATTTGAATAAGTTTACAATTTACCGGTAAAGCATATACCTGTTAGCAATGCATCATATTTGTTGTTTAAAATGGTTTCTTACGATTTTTCGTTCATTTCTCCTTTCTTTAAATATCAATTTCAAGAAAGTTTCCGCAACATATAATAATTCGCTGTGCGGTAAACCAGGTTCACAATTGAACCCATGACCGCGGCGCGGTAACCAAGCTTAGATGCGACCAAATTGAACGAAAATGGAATGGAAGCAGAAACGCGTTGTTTTATTGGCTCGATCAATAAATCAGCTGAGCGTGCTACCCCGCCTCCCAGCACAATTAAATCGGGGTCATAACAAACCGCAAGAGTCACAACAGCCAGGGATAATAAATCGATTGTTTCGTCAACGATTTGAAGCGCCCAGGGTTCCATCTGGCGGGCTTTATCAAAAACATCCTCTGCGGTTAATGCGCTTAGTTGTTCTTCTGAAAGCGTTCCAGCAAGGGCTTTACGGGCGCGATCAGCAATGCCGGTGCCTGAAGCCAATGTTTCAAGGGGACCAAACCCCTGATGATTGCGGCCCTGCCCCAGGTGAGCTGTTGAGGGGAGCAAAAACCCCACCTCGCCTGCCGCGCCGTTCGAACCGCGGTAAACCGCGCCATCGATAATGATCCCTGCGCCAATGCCGGTTCCAACCGTGATCAGAGCCAGGTTATTGATCGCCTGCTTGCTGCCAAACCACATTTCACCCAGCGCTGCCAGATTGACATCATTATCCAGCACCACAGGAATATCAAATTTATTTTTCATTCGCTCAAATAAAGGAAATTCATACCATCCCAAAGCTGGCGAAGACAACACGATCCCTTGTTCAACATTGACTGTGGCAGGAATACCAACCCCAACGCCCAACAGGTTTTTCCCGATTGTATCTGCGCTTTTTACCAGTTGCATGATTATCCCCATCAGTAAATCGAAATTTTCATCGCTGTTGGAGCTGCGCGTAGGGACGTTGATTTCTTCGATAATTTCACCACTCAAATCTGCCAATGCGCCGAACATTTTGGTGCCGCCGCAATCCACACCGATTGCCAGGTGAGCATGAGCATTGAACTCGACCAAGGCACGCCGCCGCCCACCGCTCCACTCTTTACGATCCACGGTTTTTAGTAATTGCTCGTTTAACAGCTCCTCGATGATTCGCATGACAGTAGGAAGGCTGATCTCAAGCCGTTCAGAAATTTCAGTGCGCGAGATTGGCCCTTCTCTGCGCAGCAAGTCGAGAACTGCAGTGCGGTTGATGTGGCGCAGATCGTTGGTGGTGATGGTTTTGGTAAATTTCATAAAGTTCCTTTTAGAGGGCAAAAACAACATAATGGATAGATTATATAATTACAGTCTGCTTGTAATACTTTCAGTCTGATTGTTACTTTCTTATGTTAGCATATTTTTTTCAAAAGTCAAGCCGTTTGTGAGGGTTTTTAATATTTTTCCTTATCTCGTTTTTACCTGCTGCCGGCTCTATTTATAAAGACTAATGGGGAATAACCTCCTGCAATATTAATATTCCCCTGTTTTATATGCCAGTTTTATCT
Source organism: Chloroflexota bacterium (assembly GCA_012798185.1). Classification (GTDB taxonomy): domain Bacteria; phylum Chloroflexota; class Anaerolineae; order Anaerolineales; family UBA4823; genus JAAZNS01. Next base: position 10,045 of record JAAZNS010000387.1, read on the forward strand.
ATTTGAATATAATGATAAATAGAAAGATTCTCATTACCCTATATAAGCATTTTGACTTTGCTTCGATGATACTTTCCTCAATTTAAAAATTTTTCAGTCTTCGAAAATACTCAAGATCATCATTGCGTGATGTATTGATTGTTCGATTTCATTAACGTGTGATTGGTTTGCTTTGGGTGACAACAATTTTTAAACAATTGCTGTCGTCTTGGTTTTCTTATTCATTACGAGGAGAAATCCTTATGCCGTATATTTACATTTCCAAATTGGCAGCTGCACTTTTGATAACCGTTTTGTTGTTAGCCATCTTGGTCGTTGGGGCACTGGCGTATATTGGTGATATTAACCTCGACAGCCTGATCGATGGTTCAGACCTGGCTGTCATCAAACAAAACATAGGGACAGATCAAAATGACACTGGTTTCAATTGGTTTGCCGACCTGAACTTGGATAACAAAATTGATGCCGCAGACCTGGCTATCGCCGGGCGCAGTTGTGGCTCCGAACGAGCGATCCATTTCCCGCGCCAGGTATCCAATTCCGGTTCTGCCTTTGAACAGGCATCCTGCCTCGATGGGCTTGACCGGATCAACATCATCTGGAGTTCTTCAAGCAAAGTGTATTTCAGCCGCCTAGACCGCTACGGCAACACCCTGGTCGATGATGTTTTGTTGGATAATGTTTCTTCTGCTGTTGATGTGGCAGTAGGGTGCGATGAAAACGGAAATGCCCATGCTATCTGGGACTGTCCGGAAGGGTTTTGCCAGGTACGCTTCGATTCCTGGGGTTACCCGGTTATCGAGCCATCAGTGGCATACAATCAGGATATTACCAACCAGCTCGCTATCGACCTGGATTCAAATGGCGATCCGCATGTGTTCTTCGAAAAGGATTGGCGGAATGTTCAAACGTATGCCCATCTCGATACGGATGGAAAATTCATTCTGAGTACTCAGAGTACACTATCCGGTGAAAATAATACCACCACCCCTTATCGAGATATTGCTATGGATTCTACAGGCAATATCCATCTGATGTGGTATGAAACGCAAGGCCTCGACCGCATATATTACGCTCGCTATAGTGCTGGCGCTTCTCCCACTGTTATCGATACTATCATTGGTTACACAGGTTATGATGGAATTATCAATGGCTCTCGTGAACCTGCGATGGCTCTCGATTCCGATGGAAATGCTTTCATCCTTTATGCTAACGCCGATGACGAAAAACTTTATTTAGAAAAAATTTCCTCTGATGGTACCACTCTCCTAAATGACTATGAAATTTTCCCGGAATGGGAAGTTGGCAGTTACACCCCCAAAAGCGAATTTTCACTGGACAGTTCGGGGTATTTGCACTTGTTTTCCATCACAGCCTGGGGGCGAAGCGCCTATAAATCTGCTTATGGATCTTTCACCAACAACGGCGCTCCGGTTTATCCTATGCGGTGGCTGATTTATGGCACTGCAGTCGATGAGCCTAATATCATGGTCGATTCATCGAATGATATCCATTTCACCTACAATCCCAATTACCCTAATAGCTATCCACCTTGCGCTGATAACAGCATGTGTTACCAGGGCACAGCCTTCGATGCAAATGCTTACAATCTCACCCTTAGTGACCCAGGCATCGATGCTGCTCACTTAACCTGGGAACCTCTGGTGGCGCGTTGGAATGCCCCTTTGGTGATTACCGCCACTGTGTTCAACGCCGGTTGGGTAGCATCGCCTCCTACTTACGTGCGGGTGGACATCGAGGTAACCCCTGATACTGTGCTTGGACCGCCGGCACACATGGAAGTACCCATCCCTGCTATCTCTCCTTTCGGGAGTTACACTTTTACTGCCAACATTTCGCTACCCTCTACACCCATTGCCGGGCTGGGAGAAAAGGAATACCTGCGGCTGCTCCTGGAGGTGGATCATTATGCGTTGATCACTGAAACTACCGAAACCAACAATATTCTCTCCATTCCTTTCCTAGTGCAAAAAATACCCACCAAAACAGGGTTGTTCCTCATGGTGCGCGATGACACCGATACCGTGCGCGGTGGCAGCGGAGAAGGGGTGAATATCGGGCTTGCCAGCATCGAGGGGGGAACATATTCCAAAAGTAATATTGCGGTTACCGAATATACGACCGTGTTGGGAAACGATATCCCGGTCACTGAAGATGTCATCACCTACACTATCGGCTGGGAAGCACCAGGGTATGCAACCCCCTCAGATGTGGAAATTGGCATTAAACGTAACACATCAGATCCCTATACCATCGATTACGTGAGCAGCAACACCGCTGTGTTGGTTACTGACCGCTGGGGCAGCTTGAGCGGAACCATCTCTAAAGCGGACGGGGGTGGAGTAGCACTGGAAGGTGCAAAGGTGCGTTTATCCGGGATGGGATTGTCCATCGAGGCAACCACAGATGTCAACGGTCAATACTCCCCTGCTACGCTGTCTGATCTTGGAAAGCTTATTCCAGGGATATATGATGTTCGTATCAGTTGCGCAGGTTATGCCCGGATTAGCGATACCGTGACTATCGATGCACTTGAAGACGATATTTTAAATAAAACCATGCAGCCCACCACCGATGCCTATATTCATGGCAGTGTGATCAACGATTTCGGTAACCCGGTGGTCAATGCCAATGTCAATGCCTGCGGAGCGACCACTGCGACCGATTCCCGGGGTGTTTTCGACCTAACCGCTAACGCCTCTTGTACGACCCTGCAAATAACCCGAACTTCATACGCTAATCTCAACAAGACCATAAGACTCACCGCAGGGCTGGAATTGGACATCGGCGAACTGACCATGAATTTTGATCCACCCCTCAACGTTTTTTCCAAGAGTGACAAAGTCGGCAGTCGGGTCATAGATCAATCTACTGGCGGTTTGTTGCCCGAGCCACCTGAGGATGCCAATTGGCTACAAAAACAGATCTACAAGCAATTCAAAAGTAAATTCTGGGCAGATTTCAAAATATATATCGTGTATGGCGCTTACGCTTATAACGCAGCCGCCGGATATAGTGGCGCTTCCGGCGATCAGCACATGAATTACATTCAACTTACTTTAGACCCTAAAACCTTCGAAGTCCATATGCTGCTCACCTCTGTAACATTCTCCGGTGCGCCAATTCCGGTACCGGTTGTGGATGATTCCGGCGAGACAACAGCTATCTTGTTAATCGAAGCCCGTCTGGTCAATACATCTAACGGACAGGTGATCAAAAAAGTTTATACCCCGTTGGAAGGAAGTGCTTCTGAGATCATCACAGATGACACTACAGTTACCTATGACTTTGACAGCGAATCGATCAGCGATTGGGATAACACCGAAGTTTGGTTGTATTACAAGATTGGAAAGAATGATGGAGGTTCTTTTGTCGGTATGCCTGGGCAGTTATACCAGCACGACTGTCAGATCATGAAGTTCAAATTAAGCACCCAGGATATTTGGATCGATTATGGCTTGGGCGATTTCCCATTGCCCTAAGCGGCGCACCAACGAAAGGAGAAAAATCATGACCCGAAAACTCTTCCTGGTTATCCTGATAATCGCCTTCGCCGGGGCAGCCGCTTTATTATTGACTCACCAGGGTGTTAGCGCCACGCCGCAATTGGGATGTAAACCTGCCGTTTTTACCGTAAAAACCGGGCAGATATTTTATTACACAGTAGCTGTGACCGATACTACGGATGTATATGCCTGGCAGTTTGATATGTCTTACAATCCCACATATTTGGAATTTATTGGCGCCTACCCCGGAGATCATTTAAGATCGGATAGCGCAGGGAATTATTTCGTTCAACCGGTTGTAACCTCTAATGAGGTGCAATTAGTAGCCAATACCCGTCTTAGTAAAAATGTAGGGATAAATGGCAGCGGCTATTTAGCGCACCTATATTTTCGGGCTAAAAAAGCTACCACCGGGGTGAACAGCACGATCAATGATCACATGATCGTGAACCGTAATGCGCTGAATGTGACCTATAGTTCCTATAACAGCTTTCGCTGTAAGGTGATCATCAGCGACAGTGCCCCGATATACGTCCAACCGCCCGTGGGATTCTTAACAAATATGCCGGTCATTATAAAATCGCCTAATTTTTTGGTTTTTTTAAGATAGGACCAGCATTACCATCACAATGCGTTCGGTTTCATCAATTGATATGATCGCGATAGAAAGGACATCTCTCCCCTTCGTAAACATAACCAATTGATTACCGTTATCGCCTATCCCTGCCGATACGAAGCTCCATCCCAACAAAGCTAGCTGGCGAGTGTAATAATCCTGGATAGCGGCAGTATTTCCCCGGGTTGCGAAGCGATAACTTTTACCATCCGGGGCTTCCTCTCCGGCAAAGGCATTGGGCATCACCGGGATGCCTTTCCATTCTCTTGCTGCTTTTCCGGTGGGAATAAGGTTGTGCAAATCGGCGGTTAGTGGTGTGGAAGTGGCAGTTGCCGGTATTTGTGTTGGCGTTGTGCCAGGCATTGACGTGCGTGTTGGTGTGGGTAATGGAAGAGGCGTTGATGTATAGGTCACTGATGTCGGGTTTACAGCAGTTGAAGAGGGCATGGCGGTTTGTTGAGGTGTGCTGCAAGCCGAACAAATGCCACCCAACACTAATAAAGAGACGACCCATTTTTGGAGCATAGATTGCCCTTTATTACTATTCATATTGACGATTTTGGACTCTTTCTCCTATGTCTATCATATCAAGAGACAGTTATAAATGATAGTCCCCGGAGGCTTCAGGTTGATACAATATCTGCTTGATCCGTAATCGTCGTTTTCCGGAAGGAACATCCCATACAACAGTATCTCCCACCTCATATCCTAGTATGGCAGTTCCTATGGGTGCCAGTATAGAGATTTTTCCCTGTCCGATGTCGGCATCTTCCGGAAAAACCAATGTATATGTTTCGTCTTCGCCTGTGTCAAGATCTTCTAGGCGTACGGTTGAATTCATGGTGACTACATTTTTTGGTATATCTCGGGAAGAAACGACTTCGGCACGATCCAGCTCCTTTTGCAGCATTTCGAGATATTCGCTGTCGCAGTATTGGCTGTGATATGCGTCTTGCAGAAGTTTCCTCAAGCGCTCCAGGTCAAACTGCGTAATAAAGATTGATTGTTTACCCATCATATCATCCCGCAATATAGTGTCTGACTTGTTGAAGATAAAATTCATGATTGTTTTTCAATTATGATTCTACCTTATCCTGTATCAAATAATAAACTCTATTGGTGGATAGGGCTAAGGATTCCCGCAGAAATTAGTGCATACAAAACAATCACAATTTGGGAAAACCCATCCATATGCCTGGTTTATCGATTCTCTTATGATGGGAAATAATTAAAATAATTCCGGCGATACCAAAACAACATTGCCGGTTACTTTACCGCTTTCCAGGAGAGCGTTGGCTTGTGCTGCTTCCCAAAGGGGGAATTTCTTCTCGATGATTGGCTTGATCTTTCCCTCTTGATATAACTTAAAGATCGTAGCCCAATCTTCATAATAAGGTTTTGGATCGCCGATAAAATAGGTTGAGGTGCCGTATAACTTCATGGATTTACCGTTTGGTAACATGTTGACCGCCGCAAAAATCCCCAGCACCTGCAATAAGTTGGGAAATCCTCCAGCTGGCTCGCCGAAACAGACCAGCCTGCCGCCGCGGCGTAGCAGTGATAAGGCGCGTCGAATGCCATCAACATTCGTCATCCCATCCAAAACCACATCGACGCCCGCGGGTTCGGACTGGCGGATCACCTCCGCGAAATCCTGGGTGTGGTAATCGATTGGTATCGCACGATATTCTTGTAGAATAGCGTGTTTATTGGCGGAAGCCACCGCGTACATTTGCAACCCGGCAATTTTGCCCAATTGTAGCAGAGCTGTACCAATGCCCCCACTGGCGCCAATGATCAGTGTCTTTTCCCCTGCTTTCACTCTGGCGGAGCGGTGCATGGCTTGGTACGCCACGATGTAATTCAAAATTAGAGGGACAGCTTCTCCCGGATCTACATCTTTGGGGACGGGGATCAAGCGGTCGCTTTTCCAGTACAAATACTCGCTGTAACCGTGGATGACTGTCAACGCGCCAACCCAGTCGCCAACAGCAACCTCACTGACGCCTTCGCCGATGGCATCCACGACGCCGATAATTGAGTAGCCTGGGGTGAAAGGCACTTTTTGTCCCAAAGGGGTGCCGCTATATAACGCTTTCCCGCTACGGGCAGTGATATCAGGGCGGGACACCGAGGCTGCCAGGATTTTAACGCGGGCTTCCCCTGCTTTGGGTTCGTGCAGTTCGTCTTCTATGACCTGGAGCACCTCCGGTCCGCCAAATTTTGTTGCAACGATTCGTTTATATTTCATAATCTTCTCGAAAAATTTTCATTAAATTTTTATAGAAGGCAGGATAGCATGTTTTTTAAATTTTTTCGTTTGCTTTCTTTTAAGTAAATAACACCATATTTCTTGATAGATTATCATATAAAAACTTGACAATTTAGTTTGGCACGCTTACACCTCGACAGCCGATGACTGGTCGCTGCCAGTCCCTTTTCTTATCCCATCCCAAAAAATTTCAAATCCCTGGCGGATGATTTCTTTCTGCAGCGAGGGTTCCGTCTGCACCCGGAGGATATTCATCACAGCGACAATATCCTGGTATAAATATTCGCCAATCATTTCCAGGGGGAGCTGTTTAATACTTCCTTCTGCATGACCTCTCTGAATGGCTTCATAGTAGTATATAAAGAATGATCCGGTTTGCTGCACGATCGCCTCGTCGATCAAGTTTGCGTTGCGTACTTGTTGGAGGAAGAGGTAAGCATGTTGATTTTCCAAAAACCAGTGGATTGACCCCTGCCAAATAGCGATGAATGTATCCATCACGGATCGTTTGGGTTTCAGCAATGTTTGCATATGTGCCAGGTGCTGTCTGCCGATTTCTAAGACCAATTCGTTGATCAAAGCTTGCTTGGTGGGGAAGTACAAGAAGAGTGTACCTGCGGCAGTGCCGGCTTCTTGGGCGATAGCAGCAGTGGTAGTGTTCTGCACGCCGTTTTCCACAAATAACTTCAGAGCTGCATTGAGGAATTTCTCTCGTTTTTCGGGGTTTAGGTTGCGTACCATTCGTCTATTCTTTTTCGATGTTAATAATGACTGACTAATCACTCATTATATCATTAAAGAAAATTGTGTCAAGGTTAAAAATTACTATGGCAGTGGTCGAAAATGACTGCCATGGTATGCAATGCTAAATATGTATTGGATCAATTTTGAGGTAATGTAAAATAAAAAGTCGCTCCCTCATCCACTTTGCCCTCCGCCCACACACGTCCGCCATGACGTTGGATGATTCGTTGGACGATTGCCAGACTGACTCCGGTACCTTCGAATTCTTTATGGCTATGCAAGCGTTGAAATACTCCAAACAGCTTATTGGCGTATTGCATATCGAAACCGGCGCCATTATCCTTGACGTAATATACACATTCGCCGTTGGATTGTGAGCCCCCTACTTCGATGCGGGCTTTTAGGCGGTATTGGGTAAATTTAAAAGCATTCGAGAGTAAGCTTGTCCAAACCTGACGCAACATGTTTGCATCGCCCATGCATACTGGCAGCGTGCTTATCTTGATATCTATCTGACGCTCAATACGTTCATTCTCGATAGTCATCAAGATTTGCTCTACCAGCTCACTCATTGCCACCGGTTGTTTTTTCAATGGTTTACGGCTAAGCTGCGAAAAAGTCAGCAAATCATCAATTAAACATCCCATTTGCCTGGCATTATCGTGGATAATGTGCAAAAAACGCTGGATTTCGGCGGGCAATTGCTCCCTATAATCATCCAACAAGATGCTCGAGAAACCATCCATTGCACGCAGGGGTGCTCTCAAATCATGCGATATGGAATAGGAAAATGCCTCCATCTCTTTCATGGCAGTTTCCAGCTGCTTTGTGCGTTCAGCCACACGCAATTCTAGTTCGGCATTAAATTGGTGAATTTCCTGCTCTGCCCGCTTGCGTTCGGTGATATCTTCCAATGTTTCAACAGCGCCAATGATGTTGCCGTTTGAATCCCTGATTGGCGCAGCAGTGAAGCACAGCCATTTCCCATGCTCACCTAACAATGGAAAGTAATCTGTAGCGCCGTGTGCATCTGCTGACAGGGGTGATTGTTGATATTTTCCTTCAAACCATATCGGAATTGCATCCTGAGCATTATCGACCAGCAAATCTGCCATGCAAGGTCTTTCCTCAGGATAGAACGCTTTCCAATGTTGAGATGTGCCGATCACGGCATCGGCGTTTACCCGGGTGATTTCTTCTAAAGCTTTATTCCAGTAGATTACTTTGTGATCTGAGCCGATCACAAATTGCGGGATGGGAGACCCATTGACTACGGCTTTTAATTTTTGTTCGCTTTGCTGCAAGGCTTCCAGCGTTTCACGTAATTGAAGGGTCATACGGTTAAATGCTTCTGCCAGTTCCCCAATTTCATCGCGGGATTGCACCTTCACGGTTTGATTTAAATTGCCCTGGATAATGGTTTCCACAGCATCCTTCAAATGCTGAACCGGCTGGGTAATCGACCAGGCGACGAAAACGCCAGCCAGACCAATCATGAAGGTGATCGCTATTCCGGCTATCCCCATACTCCGTGTCATTTTCGCCCGCCCGTCGTTTAAAACAGCCTGATATGTTTGGAGTTCATCTTCATAAACACTGGTGCCGATTACCCAATCCCATGGTTCATAATAGGCAAGGCGGACAATTTTCCATCGCGGCGCTGGTTCGCCAATATTTTGCCAGGGGTAGCGCTCGGTAGCCAAATCGCCGGGTTTCAGAGTGATAGCTTTTTCTATAATAGCCTGGATAAAGTATCTGCCATCGGCGTCTTTAGATTCCCAAATGTCTTCTCCATCGCGCGCGCCATCCTTAGAGATGATATAATGCCCGCGCTCTTCACCTTTTCCATAAAGGACATAGACATATCCTGTTTTGCCCACTTTGGTTTGCAAAATAGCCTGGCGCACGCGAGCCTCAATATTTTTTTGCTTAACCCCCACATACAACATGCCCACCATATTCCCTTTGTTATCGTAAAGTGGTTGATAGGCGGTGAGGTACCATGCGTCGACAACAAAAGCGCGGCCGCGATAAACTTCACCATTTTTCACAACAGCTGATATTACCGGGTTGCGTGCGCCATCGGGGTTGATCGCAGGAATGTATGTGCCAATCGCGCGGTTACCTTCATCATTTTTAACCGTGGTTGCTACTCGCAGCATGCTGCCGTCTTCGTCTATCCGCTGAAAAATGGTCGCTGTATCCCCAATTAATTTTTCAACTTCATCGACTATGGCAGTTTCAACCGCTGGATCTTTATTTTGACCCAGCCACTGGTCGCCTACCAAAAGTTTGGGAAGTTCAACTTGACGGTTTTCTCCGTTATATTGATTAGTGGCTATCCAGGTAATTGTTTCCTTTGAAAGGCTCACCCCTCCAGCGGAGGCAAGGATATGTTTTGCAACGTTGAGATTGTAATTAATTTGTTGTTGTACGGCTTCATTTTCAGTTTGGACGAGGTTATAAACTCCTTGGGTAATATGATCCAGGTCGGCGTTGATCAATTGTTCGACTTCCCCCTGCGCCAGCGTATGATATTGGCTGCTTTGCCATACCGCAAGCGATACCAAGGCAACAGCTGTGGTTAATACACTGGCGATGCCTAACAAGGCTACCTTGATATTTAATCTCTTGTTTCCCAATAAGCCGAGCATATGACCTCTTTCTTATAACCTATTGAGGGCGTAGCTCATCGTTAACCATCCGTTGTTTCTGCACCGCATGGCAAACTAAAATAAAACGCCGCGCCCTCATCCACCTGGCCTTCAGCCCAAACGCGTCCACCGTGCCGTTGAATAACCCGTTGCACAATAGCCAAACCTACACCGGTGCCTTCGAATTCTCTTTCGCTGTGCAGGCGTTGAAAGACGCCAAATAATTTATTTGCATACTGCATATCAAAGCCTGCGCCATTATCTTTAATGAAATACACATTTTCGTCATCGGTCCTCCAGGCTCCGATTTCGATTTTGGCGTTTTCACGTTCCCGGGTAAATTTGAGGGCATTGGCAAATAAATTAACCCAAACCTGGCGTAGCATCGCTTCATCCCCTGCGCAGTTGGGAAGATCACCCATCTTAATATCAATCTTTCGATGATTATATTCACCCTCCAAGGTTACCAGCGTCTGTTCAACAAGCTCTTTCATCGACACTAATTGTTTATTCAAAGATTGGCGGTTTAGGCGAGAAAAAGCCAATAGATCATCGATCAGACAGCTCATTTTCTTGGTGCTTTCGCGTACCAGATGCAGGTAACGTTGTGCTTCTTTGGGTAGCTGGGGGGCATATTCATCCATCAATATCCGCGAAAAACTATCCATTGAGCGTAAAGGCGCGCGTAAGTCGTGTGAAACAGTATAGGTAAAAGCTTCCAACTCTTTGTTTGATATCTCTAACTGGGCAGTACGTTCCTTTACCCGGTCTTCCAATTTCTCATGTGCCTGGCGTAATGCCTCTTCTGCCTGTTTGCGTTCGGTAATATCAATAACAATTCCCTGCAAGCGAAGGATATTTCCGTAGGCATCCCGTTCGATTGCGGCACGATCATCTACCCAGCGAACTTTCCCATCTCTGTTAATTAGCCGATATTCTTGCTGAAAACGATCGATGCCTTTTTCAGAATTCTCGCTTACTTCGCGGCTTACACGTTCAATATCATCAGGATGAATAATCGAAGCATAAGGGATTGCGCCCGAGAGAAGCTCTTCGGGGGTATAGCCGAACTGGATCACATTTTTGGATACCAGTTCAACCGGCCAGCCTTTGAGGGGTTTCCATTGGAAAAGCACTACAGGGCTGTTTTCAACCACCAGATTGGCTTGTTGGAGGGCAGCCTCTGCCCGCTTGCGTTCGGTTATATCACGTACAATTGCCCACATGCCTTGTGGGTCACCGGCAGCGTTTTTGATGAGAAAAGTGCGCAATTCTACTGGAAAGATAACGCCGTCTTTTCGGCGGTATTCCTTTTCATATACCGGTGAAAAACCATGAATCAGAACCTCGTTTTCAACAATATTGCATTCGAAATCGTGCCATTTTTCTGGCGTCAAATCCATATAAGTTAATTGATGGAGCTCTTCGGACGTATAACCAACCATGGCTTGATAGGTGGCATTGGAATCTTGGATCACGCCATCCATGGTGGTGTAAGCAAAGCCATCCCTTAAACTCTCATGCAGGTTACGATATTTTTGCTCGCTTTCAAAAAGGGCTGCTTCGGCATGTTTGCGTTCAGAAATAAAGCGCGCCTGTTGAATATTTTGATAAGCAGAAGTTGAAACCTGATTTGCAAGAAAGAACAGGAAATGAGCAATTTTATCAAACTGTTCCTGGGGCATAACGGGCACCCGCCGATAAGCAGCGCGAAACGCGGTTTCATCAACTCCGAGCTCGCGGCCGTATTTCATGATTTCTTCTTCATCTTGATTCTCATTGCGTACCTGACCGATCAGCCAGTTGGCAATGTGTCGTCCGCCAACTGTGATGCTCACTCCGGCATTACATAAACCAGCGCTCAGGCAAGGTTGGATGTTGGGACCAGAAAGGTTGTGCTTTCCAATTTTTGCGTCTGAGAAATTGCAGTTTCTTTCTCCCTTTTCGGTTTTTCGGATGATTTTTCCGCAAAAATCAGTAAACTTGCTTGGCTGGGTAATGGGTTGACCGTCTGGGCGGGTGATTAGGGCGGCGACTCCAAAAGTATCAGCAAATAAATCTTGGAGGTGCTGTATATCCTCCAAATTTAGAATATCTTCGAAAGCAATGTCCTCTGCCGAATCAAGCGGCTGAGTGAGCGCTACAATGCGTTTTTCGAGTGCTTCCTCAACCTGCTTGCGCTCGGTGATATCCCGCACTACCACAAGTACCCGCTTATGTCCGCTAATGTTGGTTAGCCTCATATTTACTTCGACCCAGAAAAGGCGGTCTAATCTATCTTTTGCCATCCACTCGAAAAGCTGCGGGCCTTCGGCAACTGTTTTCTTCAACCAATTTAATGCGTCAGTCTGGGTATAGGGTGGGAAATTCGAGCTTAAATCTCCTAGAGATAAACCAAGAGCTTCCTGGCGTGTGAAGCCATACATGATGGACATTGTCTCGTTCACATCAAGAATATTACCGGAGACCTCATCCAGAACGAGAATTGCGTCATTTACAGAATTGAATATGTTTCGAAAGCGCTGCTCGCTTTCCTGTAAAGCAGCCTCTGCCAGCTTGCGCTCTGCGATTTCCTCCTGAGCTTGTTTATACAGGCGGGCATTATTAAGCGAAAGAGCCATTTGAGCAGATAAAAGGTTGAGTAATTCCAATCTTTCTACAGGAAAGGCGTACGTTGTAAGGTTGTTTTCCAGATACAGCACACCGTGAAGCTGACCCTGGTTGACCAGCGGAGTGCACATCACCGATTTGACACCGCGCCGGTTGATATAGGCATCGTGGATAAAATCTCCGCGATGGGCAGCATCGTCCAATACAATGCTGTTGCGGGTGAGTGCTACTGCGTACACAATATCAGCAGATACCACGGCACTTTTTCTCAAGTCGAGTGCCTGAAGCACGGTGATTTCGTTATCCGCCTCAGCCAAAGCCTCAATGACCCATTCGCCGTTGCGTTCCAATATTAAAGCGCCGCGCTGCGCGCCGGCATTCTCCAGTGCAATGCGCATCATTTGCTCAAGTAGCCGGTCCAGCTCGATTTCTGCGGACATAGCCTGGGAAGCTTTAATCACTGTGATTAAATCTAATGGGATACCACCTGAAATCCCGGCGGTTTCTTTTTCGCCAAATGGGATAGGCTGATGTACATGTTTATCAGCAGCAGAGGCTAATAGATCTGGATAGAGACGTTCCAATTGTGCTGCTTTAGCGGATGCGCCCCAGCGCAAATACCCTGCGTGGGCTGCACGCATATAGATTTGTGCTATCTTTGCTTTACCCCACTCCAAATAGAATTTAGCAGCCAGTTCATTGGCAAGAGCTTCTTCACGGTAATAGCTGTTTTCTTTGGCACCGGCGATGGCACGGTCGTAATGATCGATCGCCTCACTTTTACTACCAAATAACCGTTGGCGCTCAGCTTCGATGAGGTCGATTTTATGATTACAATTCATGGGCGCATTCTGAGCCCATTTTCTGAGTTTCTCCTGGTTTGCCTCGACTCTTGACAACAGTATCTCGGGAGGTTCGCTATTCAAAGCCAGTCGGGCTAATGAGTCATAAAGGCAAAATACTGGCTCGTAGGGAAAACTTCGGGCATTAATGTTATATGGCGCCATTTGGGAGGAAGCCTCAACTGCCAATTCGTAATCCCCAAATAAATAATTCAAGATCATTTTGTGAAAATTAGCATAATAGATGCCATTCCAATCTTTGGCTTGCATGAGGGTTGGCAGCATCTTTTCTTCATCGTAATATTTTCCCTTGAGGTATTTATAAGATGTTTTACCTTCTCTCATTTCGTGCAGCGCTTGCAGCAGCATTTCGAAATAATGATGTGTGGTCATTTGCTTCATGCGGTAGATTGAATCAGCCAGAGAAATTGTTTCGTGCTGCAGCTCTGATAATTCTTTTTCGATGCCGCAAAGAAATGCATATTTACAATATAGGATCCCGGAATATCCTGCATATTGAAAATCGCCGGTTTCAACGCCGCTATAATAAGCCGAGAGCAGCGGTGTCAATGTGTCCTTTACAGAATTTTTCCAGTGAGTAATAAACGAATGGACAACCGCGACAACTTTACATTGCCAGGCTTTAGCATCCAGTCGGTGCACCAATTCCAGGGCGAGCTGACCGAATTGAGAGCCGGTGTCGACATCTTCAGCAATTCCGCAGAGAAGTAGCCCATACGAAGCATAACCGAACGCAGAGGCTGGAGTATTTCCATGCAAGATTGATATGACGACCTGTTTCAACACGAGTAAGGTGTAGAGGGCGTTGTTGGTTAAAAAGGCAGAAGGCAGCAGGCTAGATAAAATTCTCATCACGGCTAATTGAACCGGATCAGACATCTCTGGGAGATTGATTAAACCTGCAATTTCTCTGCCAGAATAAACCAAACAAGTTTCTTGTAATGCCAGGGAGATATCATCCAGACCAGGTTGTTTGGGAAATTCTACGCCGAGTAATGCAAGGACTTGCATGCCTGTATTGACAGCTTCCACGAGTTTATTTTGAGCATTCAGTGCCTCGATTTTCACGGTATAGACTTTAATTTTATCGAAGATGGTATGAGCCTCTTTAAAAACAATGTCAGCCAGTTCTTCCATGGCAGCGAAATTGCCGCTCAAGTAGGCTGATTCCACCAATGCTTCATGCAATTCAAGCGTAAATTGATACTCACGCTGCCAGCAATTTTCAGGAAGAAGCTGACGTCCAGCTGAGAAATATTCCCAGGCAGCCAAAAAAGCGGTGGAATCTTTAGCTTTTTGACCAGCCTTTAGATTTAGGTGCGCTAATTCCCATCGTTTGGTTGAATCGGTAAGTAATTCAATACCCCGATTGTATTGATTCACGATCTCAAAAATTCTTTCCTCTCGCTCTGTTTCTGGTAAATTTTTCAATAAAAGCTGCCCGATCTGCAAGTGGGTAGATTGCAGCTGGTTTTGGGGAATAAGTGAGTACGCGGCTTGTTGAACGCGGTCGTGAAGGAAACGATAAACGGGCGTTTCCATTTCTGCATTCGAAAGGCTGGTTGAATCGTGGTACTCCCTGGTTCTCCCATAGAATTTATAAGCCTCGTTTTGAGGTAATATTAACCCGGTTTGAACAGCCGGCCATAAATCGGCGACAGCTTTAGCCGGAGATTGTTTATTGAACATGGCGAGCGTTTCCAAATCGAACTGACTGCCGATGCAGGCAGATAACTTCAGGATTTCCTGAGTTTCTTGGGGTAATTTTTGCAGCTGTGTTGCCATGAAAGCGATCACGTCGTCGTTCAATGCGAGAGCGTTGATTTTCTCCAGGTCGTATTGCCAATAACCTGCATTCTCATCAAAGGTAATTAACCCTTCTTCATAAACTGCTTTGAGAAATTGCCGGCTGAAAAATGGATTGCCTTTGGCTTTTTGATAAACCAATTCGGATAATGGCAAAGCGGTTTCTACAGAGCAGCTAAGGGTGTCGGCGGTCAGCTGTTCGATATCAGACTTTTGGAGGGGCGCCAAAGTGATGGTGTTAATTGTGGCGTTACTTTTTTTGATTTCATTTAGTGTTAACTGTAAAGGATGTGTGGATGAAACTTCGTTGTTCCGGTACGCTCCCAGGAGGAGCAAATATCCTGCGCTGGCTTCAATCATTATATTTATCAGCAGGTCTAGGGAAGCCCTATCTGCCCATTGCATATCATCCAGGAAGATGACCAGAGGATGCTCGGCATCGGTGAAGGCTGTCAGGAATTTTTGTAACAGTACATTGAAGCGGTTTTGCGCTGAAGTTCCGGAAAGTGCAGGTGGAGGAGGTTGAACGCCGATAATTTGTTCCAATTCGGGAATTACATCGATGATGATCTGCCCGTTTTCACCTACGGCAGCCAGGATTTTCGACCGCCATTGTTGAAGCTGTACATCGCTTTCGCTCAAGAGCTGATTCATTAAATCACGAAAAGCCTGAAAAAAAGCGGAAAAGGGCAGGTTGCGGTTGAATTGGTCGAATTTGCCTTTGATATAAAAGCCCCGCTTGTGGATAATTGGCTTATGGACCTCATTGATGACAGCGGTTTTTCCGATGCCAGAGAAGCCGGTGACCAGCATCAATTCGGCGGCACCGTTCGCTGCCCGGTCAAAGGCAGCCAGCAGGGTTTCCACTTCAGCAGCTCTGCCATATAACTTTTCTGGGATGATGAAGCGCTTTAACTGGTCGCCTTTTCCTAATTGGAAATCCGTAAGGCTGCCATTGGCTTGCCACTGGTGTAAGCATATATCCAAATCGTGTTGAATCCCGCGGGCACTCTGATAGCGGTCTTCGGGCGCTTTTGCCATCAATTTCAATATGATATTCGATAACACAGGAGGAATGGCTGGATTCAGGTTATGTGGAGGTGTGGGTGTTTTAGCTAGGTGACAATACACCAAATCCATGACATCGGTGGTATCGAAAGGTTTTTTGCCGGTAAGCAGCTCATACAAGGTTGCTCCCAGCGAGTAGAAATCAGAGCGAAAATCCACCATGCGATTCATCCGCCCAGTTTGCTCGGGCGAAAGATACGCCAGTGTGCCTTCCAGGACATGGACACTTTTCAAAACCGGCGCTTCACGGTTCAGTGTGGTTGCCAGCCCAAAATCAATTAGTTTAAGCACTTGCGTGTTAGGGTTAAAAACGATATTCGAAGGATTGATATTCTTGTGAATGATACCGGCTGTGTGAATTTGAGCCAGCCCCTCAACAATCTGGCTGGCTATATAAAGAAATTGGGGAATAGGGAATGCTGCCGTACCTGCACAAGACCACTGCGCCAGCCAATGGTCAAGGGAAATACCTCCGCAATCCTCCAGAATCAAACTCAAGGTGCTGCGATATGGTTCCAGACCGTAAGCTGTGATAACCTGCTTGGTGTTCAGGCTGTGGATTATTTCGTACTCATGTACAAAACGGCCAAGTTCTTCGGGTTTGGGATAATGGGGTTTAAGAATTTTGAGAATGACCGGCTTATTATCTTGTTGATGCTTTGCGCGGTAAATTAATGAATTGGCACTCGAGTATAGCAGTTGCTCCAAATGATACTCTGGGGGAGCAAATGGCATTGTCGATTCACTATCGATCAAGAGAGCTTCTTCTTTTACTGAATCCATCAAAAGTATCCTCTAAATAGGAGCTTTTACGCCATGGATTGAGAAATTTCGGCAATTCAAATATTTAGCGCTAAATCCAATGACCTTAAACCTTAGAATATAATGCACCATCCTGAAATATCTGAACAATTGCCCTCACGCCCACTTTGATATTAGATATTGCCTAGTCAGACCACGCTGTTACCAGGGTTCGAAGCATATTCTCTAAATTCAGAGTGAAGGCAGCAGATATCGTGAATTCTTGCCGGTTTTGTGTTGTTGTATTGAGGGGAATAGTGTAGTGAAGCAGGTTCGTTGCCGGAAAAATCACACCGATGTACACCAATAATACCCATAAAATATTCAGTGATATGGACATATAAAAAGCGTTTTCTCAATAGCTACCAATAATCATCCAATAAAAAACTCAAATACGAATAAAGAAAAAGCGCCTCAATATAAATCGATATTGAGGTTAATGGCATTATTGATTCTAAAAGCTTTTAATTCAAAAAACCATGAAAAATCCGTAAATATTTATTGCATTTTATTTGAGTATTTGCTGAGTAATTCCACTTGAAAAATTATTATCTCATAATAATTTACTTGGAAGAATACTATCAATTTCATTACAAAGGTAGAAATAAATATTCTTGGTGATTTTTCACTTCACCTCTCTGGCCCAATATACGTCCCCGGGCGCAGCTGGGTAGATTTGGGGATCACCACAATGCCATCCTGAACCACCCAATTGCCCACATCGCGGTCCACACCACGCGGGAAGGGGCGAATGATTACGCCTTCGCCCACCCGCACGTTCTTATCGATGATTGCCCCCTCGATCTGGCAGCCTCTTCCGATACCCAGGGGAATATCTGCACTGGCAGGAGGGTTGGGGTCGTCGTAAAAATCAGCGCCCATCAGGATGGATTTCATAATGCGCACATCGTCGGCAATTTGACTGCGCAGCCCGATGATCGAATCGGTGATCTCTGCCCGGTGGATGATTGAACCGTCCGCCAGTAAAACATTGATCAGGGTCGCACCATCGATCAATGCTCCCGGCAGATAGCGTGGTCGTGTGTAGATAGGACGCTTCGGGTCATAAAAAGTGAACGGAGGATCGGGGCGGGTGAGGCTCAGGTTGGTCTCATAGAAAGAGCGGATGGTGCCGATATCTTCCCAATAACCGTCGAAATCGAAACCATAAACCGTATGCGTTTGCAGCGAATTAGGGATGATTTGCCCGCCGAAATCGTCATAAGTAGAATTTTCCAGCAGGTCAATTAGAACCCGAGTATTGAACATGTAGATACCCATC
>JAAZNS010000388.1 GCA_012798185.1 Chloroflexota bacterium
CTCGTTTGATACGCGGATTAAGGCTTATAACGGCTCGGATAACCGGACAGGGCTAGAAGAGCAGCTTTTAGAACTCATCGCAGGTTCAGATGAGGAGCTTCGGAAATGTATGGTCACTCGGTTGATTAATATCGAAACGGAGATAACTAACGCGAGGGCTATTCCATTAATTACCGATGCACCTGAGGTAGAAGGGTTACGACACTTCATTGAAATCTGGGTAATTCCATGGATGGCGCAGATGCTCAATGCTGCGCACCAATATCCCAAATCAATTCTAATGACTGCCCTAAAACTACTTGAAATTCACATTGATCCCATCGAAGGCTTTACGAGAAGCTACGTAGATACTTGGAAACATACATTACGGCAAGCTATACCTAATGGGGTTAATGTTCCGGAATTTCGCTTAATACTGACAAAAATAGATAAGCGCTCTCAACGCAAGCACTCATCCATAGAGCAGGATCTTGCAAACCTACGTTACGAAATACAAAGTAGTATTTCTTCAAAAGAAGAAATTGACACTATAGTCGACGAGATTGGTAGATTGTATCTCGCTGGCATGGCAACCATGCGGCTATGCAGCATGGCTGCAGATATCATACCGGAGCATAAACTTCTTACACTGCTTTTTTATAAAATCGATACGTGTATACTTGAAATGGGTGACGATCAGGAGGAAATTCGAGAAAACCGTATCCGTATGTTCTGGGATTATTTTGACTACGATTTTACACTTTCAACTAAATACAAAGAAATATCTGAGTGCGTGTATTGTGACAGTACAGAAAAATTCAGCCAATTACGTATAAAGTTGCATAAAACGAAACAAAAAAGCTTGTGTCTGCCGGCCGTTGACTTTAGAGAAGGCTGCTGGCATCTCCAGCATGGCAGAAACGATTTAGCACAGAAATGTTTTAGTAATATTATTGAGGTAGCTAGAAACCGGCAACTCGGCGAAACAGCTTCAGGGGCTGCAAGCTTCATGATAGCGTTGCGTCTCATTGATTCAAAAACACCCAAATTTCAAGAATTAACTTCATTGATGCGTGTTCGCATCGATAATATGTCTCAATATAATGAGCTTAAATGTGGTTTTACTCCAACACCATTCTCGCAATATTCTTATCCGATGAAGATAAGTTCTTACGATTTACACTTGATTATGTGCGTGGAATTTTTCAATAATTTTCTCACTCAAGCAGGCGTCAGTTCAGTCTGTAATCCTCTGCAATCTTTTGACGCAGCCCTCAAAGACATGATCATTAAATCCCGTGAACCTGGTGCCAGCCTCAAGAAGTTAGAACGAAACAAGCCTGCTATTGTCGGTACGTCTATCAAGCCGTATCAGATGCTGAGGGAATCCATCCACTACCGCGATGCGCTTGCCCTCTTTTGTTCGCCTGACCTACCTAATCTAGATGCTTACGATAAGCTGCAGTCCTGTGATCAATTACGTCTTCTGCGTTTTATAGACCCAGAGCAGTTCCAAGCTGATTTAGAAGAATATAACCCGAGTTCGTGGCGATCCTGATGATATAATATCCCAAGACGGTCGGCTTCTGATAGAAAGGTAATATATTTGCCTTTATGGAAGATGTGTTAAACCAAAAAACTGAACACTATTTATATGCTTAGTTAATGACCGCTCTCTTCCTTTCCTACGCGTAAGCTGACAGGCAACTCTCCCCCTGAACTGCCCGTCTGCTCAGTGATGCAGGAGCAGACGGGCGGCAATCGCCTTCACGCTGGTCATTCGGTTACGTTTCATAGTTTTTCAAAACCGGACATGAAATTATACCGTATTTTCCAACTGCTCCGATGCACTCTTCCTATGTCGCATAGAGCATAAAGGGTTTTAAAATATCCTGAGCTCATTGCATAATACAAAAAATCACAACCCCTCATTGGTATTTAATGTAATTACAAGAACGGGCTTTCTTTTACAATTTATTTTTCTACACAAACAGATTTTCCAAATAAACCAATTTAAATAAGATCTAAACGAATATTTTATTTCAAATCCAACCTTTTTACATTCTATTGTTGCTCCTATTATTTTTCTATATTTATCCATTATGCGATAATTTCTAGATGAAATGTGCTTTATTATCTCGTAACATAGACGGTCCCAATCTTTACCTTTTGGTGGTGAGCTAAAGTTACCACTCCAATTAAAATCTTCGCCATATTCTTTGTGCGTCATAAAATTAGTTAGAAAATCACCATATGATATATTAAATTGCTCTCCTGCAGAAGATCTCGCAAACATCCACCATGATCTCCAATTGTTATTCGATCCTTTATTTTCATGGTTTGCGTTTTTAAATTGGGGTGCTGCACAATATAAACTATAAGGCGGGTAAATTGACGAGAACGTTATTTTCACGTTCGTCATTAAAGGTGTTTTATCTTGAGTGGCATTAAATAAATTAAATTGTGGCCATTTCGACAAAA
>JAAZNS010000389.1 GCA_012798185.1 Chloroflexota bacterium
CGGCAACATCGTTCACCTCCTTGAGTTGAACTCATGTTACTCCCTGTGCATTCTTTGGCAATAGCCTTTCGATTATCTGGTTGTTAAAGTGCTTTGACCCCTTGTCGGGTCACTGCGAAAGTCGAGATTCTAATCCGAAAAACAGCAGAAAAACCAATCTTGTAACGCCAAGATAGTTTTTTACCTTAAATATCCACTATAGAGTTTGTAAATTTCAATGTCACGCACAACAAAAAGCAGTGATTCTACAAGTTCGACGCAATCGTCTCTGCTAAATATTGTGTTATTATAGACCAGTCATATTGTGATTCTATCAACCTCCGTGCATTTTCACCAATCTCCACGCGACGATGAAAATCTTTAATCAGATCACATACACACTGCACTATGAGATCTTCATCATCAGCTTGCAGAAAATGTACTCCCACTTGTCCGTCAAGGCCTTGTAAGGCCATTTCTGTACCAACTACTGGCAATGCACAGGCCATTGCTTCTAATATTCTAAGTTTTGTGCCAGCACCTTGGCGCAATGGGGCCACAAAAACATCTGCTTGTTCGAGCCATGGCCTTACATCTGGCACCGTTCCCGTAACAATTATATCTGAAGTTTTCCGAGCATAATCCGAGAGGATACGCGGCGGATTTCGACCAATAATAAGTAATTTCATTTCTCGATTGGGTAACATCATGCGAATTCTAGGGAAAATTTCCTTACATAACAACATGGCTGCATTAACATTGATCTCTAGATCAAGACTACCAAGAAACGCAAGTGTCACAGGCGCGGTTACGGAGCGCTGTTTCCAATCGATTGGAACATACTTATTTATATCGACACCATTCCTGGCAACGAAATAATGAGGCACCAACGATCTAGAACGTTTCATTACAAGCTGACGATCTGGCTCTGAAACAGCGACATGGGCCCAAAGCCTAGATATATAGCTCTGTTCGTAGTGCTTTACCTTTCGCAGATTCCAAGCCCACAAAAGCCGCCTCCAACTTAAAGTACTCGTGCTCGCAACTTTACGTTCCCAATATTGCTGATCGTCATTTTGTGTATCCAGAATAACCGGCGTAGTCATTGAAGACGGCAAATATTCTAGTGAATGAGCCAAGTGACAATAGATCGCATCATATTTATTTAGATTCATCTGAATTGAAACGGCTTTTCGCATTTCTGAATATGCATACCAACAAGTATGCAAAGGAGTAGCAGTTAAAACAAATCTCAAGCCCTTCTGAATAATGCTCAAGTATGACTGAGATACTCGAATCGGAATTAACATGGCACCAATAGAGGGATAGAAATTATTAGAAGCCACATCTGAATCAACAGGAGCCATAAAGTCAATATCAAAACAGCAAGAAAGCCCTTTAAGGATGTAATAAATCCGTACTAATCCTCCAGTGTTAGGAGGAAATGGCATATTCGGAGAAAGCATTAAAAGGCGCAAAAAAGCCCCCCCTCATCATCACAATACTAAATTGCATCTTTCCATTTTTTTGATGCATAGAGAGAATTATACACCCACATCATTCTTTCCATATGTTTCCCAAACTCGAAATGTTCTTCCAATTTTCGATGAGCATTTTGTATGATCCTTTCTCGTATAACATTATTATGGCTCAACAGTAGAATGTATTGCACATACTGGTCAATACAGCCGGGGCGAACAAGAAATCCATTATATTCATGCTCTATTATATCGGTAACTCCGCCAACGGCAGAAGCAACAACCGGAACAAACATAGCTTGAGCTTCCAAAATTGAATTAGGCAAGCCTTCCGACAAACTGGGGACTAATAAAATATGGCATTTTTTCAAAAACGGCCGAACGTCCTGCTGATATCCCGCAAACTGCACTTTATCTCTAATTCCGAGTTCGTCCGCCATTAAGCAAAGAGATTCAGATTGTGGCCCGGTGCCAACAAAAACCAGATAAAAAGAAGGATCTATCACTGACAACTGCCTAAGCACTTGCAAAGCGATATTCCCTCCTTTTTCAACTGACAAACGGCCGAGAAAAAGTATCACTTTAGCATCACGAGGGATACAAGCAAATACATTATCACTAGTGTCAGGGGCTAGAGAAAGAGATGAGGTTTCGTAATCGACCAAGCGAATGGCATTATATACCACCTCAATCTTATCCAGTGAAACCCCAAACTGTGCAATGTACGGTATTTGTGAATTAGTTACAACTATCACTTTATCAAAGAATCTCAATGAGTGACCTGCCAGCCACTCATAAACATGCAATTTCCAATTATTCAATATTACCCCATGTATAGTGGTTACTAAAGCGACTCTTTCGCGTAATGTCCATGATGCCAAAACGCCAAATATCTCGCTCTTATAATCATGCGCATGATAAATACATTGATCGTATTGCCTGAGAATTTTCTGTAATGCCCCAATCCCTTTGAAATTAAAATGCCCAGAAAATTGAAGCGCCTCAGCATCTACCCCATATGATTTTAGAAGCGGCACAGGGGCCAATGAATCCTCAGTATTACCATGAAGATAATATGCAGAACACTTGTGCCCTAGCTGCATAAGATTAATACAGGACAGGCGGATTGTTTTATCGGGCCCTCCTCCTCTATCAGAGCAGCTACGCACATGAATTATGTTCACAATTGCCCCGACTTACTTATCCAATAGGCCAACATGAAGTCTTTGGCAATATAGATTTCTTATAAATTGCCGCAACAAAGAAAATAATTGGGAGACTAAAAACAAAATTGTGCGTCAAATTGAAAACAAAGATATTGATCAGAGTAATCAAACCTGAATTAGCAATGCGACGGGTCTCCAGCACATCATTTGAGTCAACTAATGCATTATACAAATCATATATCAAAAGTAGTGCCCACAAGGTGAAAAGCAGAAGACCAATTAGGCCCAATTCCCATAAAATATAGAGAAACACATTATGTATCCCCCCCGAATACCACAGCAATTCCTCCATAACGAACGCAGTAGCGCCGATTCCAGTACCAAATAGCAAAGACAAGGGTTCATTAAGTAAGTTCGTTAATATGGGATTTAGGATATTCAAGCGTTGACTATTCGATGAATCAGTCGTGCTCAGCCAACCTGGCAAAATCAAGTTGAGAATCACAACCGCCAAAAATATCAAAACAAGTGCTGGAATAACATGCCTAAAGCGGCTTCTGAGGTTAATTCCACCAATAGTACTAAAACCAGTGGTCATAATTACTGCCACCCACGCTCCTCTTGACCAGCTAAGAAAAATTGCCACAGAAACCAAGAACATAATAAATAAGTAGAGCAATTTAAAGAAACTTTTTTCCTGCGCCTGAAAACCCACAAGAAGAGGGCCCCATACTAAAAGTGCATACTGAGCATATACATTTGGGTTTTCCGTAAATCCACGCAATCTTCTTACCCATTGACCCAGAAAATGAATGAGGTACTCTGAAAACACCATTTCAGGTTGAATTCTAGACAATATTAATGGCAGTATGACTCCCAAGAGCAGAATGAATGATGAAATACGCACAATCCTTTGCGCAGACTCTTTATCTAATACCA
>JAAZNS010000039.1 GCA_012798185.1 Chloroflexota bacterium
ATTCCTTCTGATACCGGCCCTCTGGCTGCCTATGTTTGGAAGACCACGGCAGATCCTTTTGTCGGCAAACAAACCTATTTCCGAATCTACTCCGGCATGATTAAATCGGACAGTCGGGTATGGAATCAGACAAAGAGCATCGAAGAACGTCTCGGAACAATATATACCACCCGGGGCAAGGAAACCATCTCTGTCAGCACATTCCATGCGGGAGACCTTGGCATGGTAGCCAAGCTCAGTGAAACATCCACCAGTAATACATTATGCGATAAAACCCACCCGCTTACCCTGCCGGTTCCGACATATCCCAATGCATTGTTCAAGGTGGCAATATTCCCCAAGACCCAAGCAGACTCCACCAAGATCAGCCCCGTTCTTACCCGCCTATGTGAAGAGGATATGACTTTGAATTGGTATCAGGAACCTGCCACAAATCAGACAATTTTGCAGGGTATGGGAGATCAACACATTGATGTCGCCATCCGCCGTGCAGAGACAAAATTCCAGGTCAGCCTGCTTACAGCAGAACCGAAAGTCCCCTATCAGGAAGCGATCACGCGGAAAGGCGATAAAATGTACCGCCACAAGAAACAGACTGGTGGTTCCGGCCAATTTGGAGAGGTTTGGCTGCGCGTGGAGCCTTATGCAGATGGTGACCTTTTATTCGAAAATGTGGTCTTTGGAGGAGCTATCTCTTCCAATTATATGCCCGCCATTGAAAAAGGTATCCGCAGTGTGATGAAAGAGGGCATCCTGGCCGGGTACACAGTAGCCGGTATCCATGTTGAAGTTTATGATGGTAAAGAACACCCGGTGGATTCCAAACCGGTGGCATTCGAAATTGCCGGACGTGAGGCATTTAAGCTGGCAGTCAAAGATGCTTCTCCGGTGTTACTGGAACCGATTATGAATGTGCGCGTTGTGGTACCCGAGGCTAACATGGGTGATGTGCTTGGTGATATGAACACCCGCCGCGCCCGAGTGCAAGGTATGGATACTGAAAAAGGACGCTCTATTATTACGGCAACTGTACCCTTGGCTGAAATGCTGCGCTATACAACCGATTTACGCTCGATCACTGGCGGCAGAGGTGTTTTCACCATGGAATTTTCTCATTATGAGGTTGTCCCAGCTCATCTTGCTCAAGAAGTGATCAATGCCCGGCAAAAAGAGCTAAATGCTGGAAAAGAAGGGTAATTTGACACTATTCAGCTACATTGGGTACATCTCAAAATCGGGGCTCTTCCGCTACAATTTGTTCGGTTTCGATAATTTTGATCTGCAAGTGATAGTATATCCAGAATAAAGTCGAAGATTGTAAAATTCAGGCGAGGAATCCGAAGGATGGATTACTCGCTTTTATTTTAATTGGGGAATGAAAATATTTCAGTGTGGAAGAGACGTTTTCTCTGCCAGCTTGCAGCGCAGAAAAATCCAGGGTGCGCCGCCGGTAATCCAAGCGCCGACTAACGTATAGCGCATATAACGCAGAGTTAGAGATGCCAGGTCGCTGGCATCGGGCAGCAGCATTCCCAGCCCCTTCCACAACAAAATTATTCCCACCAGACCAATGAAAAAGCGGGTGATTTTATCCCACATGCTGCCTTTAGTTTGAAATCCACCTTTTGTCTCCAGCAAAAAATATCCTAGTGCGAGTCCAAAAAGTGCGCCACTGGCAGAAATTGCATTGGAAGGGTCTAAAGGATTAATCGGTTCAAAAATTTCGGTGGCAGTTGCGGCATTTTGGATCCAGATGACAGGTACCTGCCAGTTTCCCAAGCTGAGATGCGACAGCCAATTAATGAAAATGAGCGCAACGGAGAGGATGAAAGCCAGGATAATTTTATTGGTCGTTGTTTTTCTTTTTACCCACATAACAATCGGTTTTTCCAGCCAAAATAATAATATCAATAATAGTGCGCCCAGGAACCAGCCTGCCAGCACATCGCTAGGGAAATGCATACCCAAATATAACCTGGAGAATCCGATCAGGAATATCAACAAAAGGGAGATAAACCAACCAATGCCCTTGCGCAATGTCACTGCCAGGCTGCCCCATATAACCGTGGATTTCATAGAGTGTCCTGAAGGAATCCCGAACGTAGTTTCCACAGAATATGCCTTGACCCGGGAATCAATCCAATACGGGCGTGGCGCATGCCAGAGTACTTTCAATGCCTCATCCAAGCCAGCACAAATCATCAAATAGACACTCATCCGCAGCCCTAAATTGACATCGATACACCAATACACAAGCGGTGCGATGAGAATAAAAAATTGTTCGGTACCTAAGAAACTCAACAGAGTCATAGGCAGCACCCATGAGCTGCCTATACTTTGAATGGAAACAATCAGGTTATTACCCCATTCTAAAATTGGCGTCATCATTTACCTCATCGATATTCTACTAAAGGTTGATGCTTTTGTGTGACGGTCACCAATGAAGCTAAAATGAGTGATAAGAGAATCGCTAAGAAACTCCAAGAAAATATCCACGAAGGATTTATATCATAGAGAATACCTGCCAGCAATGGTGCCAGGATCATAGCAATTGCATTGACCGTATCAGCCAACCCGTATGCAATGCCCATGATGGATGGGGATACGAACGATCTTACCTGTGCTACCGCAAGGGGGCGTGCTGCACGAAACCCGCCTACCAGGAAAAAAGCCAGTATAAACCATGGCATTCCGGTACATCGCCATAATATTAAGGCGAAAATGCCAACAGCCGCCTGCCCTAGCAAGAAACCCCGCCGGGGATCTGTATGCCCAAGCACCAGATTTAATATGACGATACCCAATGCGTTTATTGAATAAAGTTGTCCAATCTGGGTTAAATTTAGGTTTTGCTGGTTTTGCAGGTAATTGGATGCCAATGGCTGAGGCAGATACATGGTAAACATGGCAAAAAATAATACTACCAGGAACATTAGAAATTTCTGATTAGCCAGTAAACGATTAGAATGGTCATCTTTTGATTTTTCATCGAGTGGTTGGGGGTGAATGAAATAGACGATTGCTGTAGAAATGATATAGATCCCGGTAGCCACGAAAAACAAAAGGCGGAAACCAAATACATCGGCAAATTTGCCGCCAAACAACGGCCCAACAATAGCTCCCAGATTATAAAATGCTGATGTGAGGGTAAGCGCCCTCCCAGTGGATAATTTTCCCCGCGCTTCTGTAATATAGCTGTTCATCGGAGGCAAAACAAAAACCGATAAGCCATAGAATAGATAGGCTGGCACAAAGAATTCCAATCGGGAAGAGACAGCCATTAAAAAAGTGGCAATCACGCCAATTGCCCATCCGGCGACGATCATTGGACGTCTGCCAATGCGGTCTGACAAATACCCACCTGGAAGGTATGAAATGGAACCTACCAGACTGAACCCTCCAATAATCGCGCCTATTTGAAATGGGTTGGCTTCCAATTTTTGTAAATAAAGTGGAATTAGCGGAAAATAGGCACTTTCACCGAGACCCCAGGTAAACAGAGATAAGGCGATGAGAAGTAAGTTGCGATTCATAATTGACATTCCTGGCTGGTAAAATCGTGTACATTTTGCATAGCTCAACCAAGAATGAGTAAATCACGGTCTAAATTCGATAAGCATTCTGCTCCCTGCGAGGTTATTAGCATGTTATCTTCGATGCGTACCCCTCCACGTCCGGGTAAATAAATACCTGGTTCGATGGTGAAAGTCATGCCAGGACAAAGCACAAGTGAATTATCACCGCGGATATAAGGCTCTTCATGGCTTTCCAAACCGATGCCATGGCCGGTGCGATGAGTAAAAAATTCTCCGTAACCCGCGTCATCGATCACTTTTCTGGCAGCTTTATCGATTTCGCCGGCTGTTCCTCCCAGACTTGCGGTTTCTCTACCGGCGATATTGGCGTTTTTAACGATTTCAGCTATGTGCGAGAGTTCCGAATCAATTTTTTCAATAGCGAAGGTGCGAGTGAGATCAGAAATATAACCATCTACGCGGGCACCCCAATCGATCACCAACAAATCTCCAGAAGCAAGTTTTCTGTTGGTGGGCATCGCGTGTGGATTAGCAGAGTTTAGTCCGCTAGAAACGATGGGAGAGAAAGCCATTTCAGGCTGAGAGCCATAACGGAGTAATTGGATGGTCAACTCAGCTGCCAGGTCGATTTCTGAAATACCTGGTTTAACCAAGGGCAAGGTAGTATGGAGGGCGTGTTGTGCAGCATCGACTGCTTTGCGCATAGCCTTTATCTCATCATTATCTTTATAGATACGTAATCCCGATAAAAGATTTTCGGCAGATAATATCTCTGCGTCAGGAATGGCTTTTCTTATATAATCAAATTCCAGAAAGCGCATGTGTAATGGTTCAATGCCGACACATCTGGCTTTTGATCCTTGATTGAAGGCTTCTGAAATCACATTACCCCATGTTCGAGGGTCATCTGAATATGTAAAAACCTGGATGGGAAAGGACAATCCTTCGGTTTTACGTATCTCCAATTGGGGGATAACCATGATTGGCGGCATCGATATTGTAAATAATGCCAGTACAGGCCGTTCCATAATATGGAAATGTAAACCGGTTAGATAGAATAGGCTGGGGGAGGGGGTAATCACCAATGTATCAAACCCTGATTGTTGCATTGCTTTTATAAGTTTTTGTTGTCTGCTTGAAAAAAAATTAGTGGTAGACATGACAGCTCCGCGGAAATTTAGCTCATTATAATTTAAAAAGAAGCTGTCGGCAGTGTGCTTTCAGCTGTCAGCAGATTTCGATTGGCAATCTAGTGAATTGTCCATCTCATTTTTTAATAGTCATATAAAGTTTTATTCTCTTCTCTCACTTCGGGGATAAGGGATGACTGATCGCCGCTATTTCTCTTTTTCCCTTTATGGAGATAAGGGTCAGTGAAAAATGTTAAAAAGGCATCAAAATTAAGATTTAGGTTGGATAACCTGCTTTTCATTAATTTGTGATTTATTGTCAGAGAAGCGGTTTCTCAATATTGGTTACCCCAATATATTAAATTAGGTGAAAACTGCTTAGAATATGGCGGAGAAAACAATTTGAGGTGTTTGCGGGTGTGCAGTACCCGAAAACACCTCAAATTCTAAAACTCACCTAAACTGGCTGAA
>JAAZNS010000390.1 GCA_012798185.1 Chloroflexota bacterium
CGGCACCCATATCAAACCAGGCTTGAATGTCGATGTTGGTAAAGACCATACATTATTTGCAACTGCTGATGGTATCGTTGTTTATGAGACAATACGGGATAATCGAAAACGTGTAAGTGTAATCCCAAGTGTGGAAGGAGCAGCACAGTAACCGGCAGGTTATTGTGATTTGAGAGTAATTATGAGAGCAAATATACATCCAACATATTATGAAGATGCGTTGGTAATTTGCGCCTGTGGTAATACCTGGACAACAGGTTCCACTAAGAAGGAAATCCGTACCGATGTGTGTTCGAAATGCCACCCGTTTTTTACCGGCGAACAGCGCATTGTTGACTCTGAAGGACAGGTCGACCGGTTCTACCGCAAATTACAGGCTCGCCAGGAATTCCTGGATGATAAAGAAGCTCGTGCTGCTGCCATGGTCTCACCAGCTCGTCCCATTGAAGAATTGGAATTGGGCACGAGGGCAACCGAGGCATTGATCAAAGCCGGCATTACCAATGTCGGTCAGGCATTGGAAAAAATGGCACAGGGCGAAGCAGCACTGCTTGGCATCGATGGGTTTGGCAGAAAATCATTAGCAGATCTCAAGAAAAAATTACGCTCATTTGGTTATGAATTACCAGAGATTATCGACGAGATTACTGTTTAACAATCATCGAATAACAGTTTAAACAATAAAAATCACCCGCAATGGGTGATTTTTTTTACCAAGTTAATCCAAGGATTCTAATGATAAGCAGCGATAGGTATAAATTAATTAAAATGTCTATGATAAAATCAAAAAAACGCCGTTCAACAGAAAAAACCCAAATATCTATCATCAATGATAATTTATATTTGATTTATAAGAGCTGTTCCACCATAGCTTAAACAGTTACAATATTCGTTATTGAAAGGATATGATTTATGAAACATCATACTGGTTCTGTGGAAGTCATAACCGGTTCCATGTTCAGCGGTAAAACCGATGAACTGATCCGGAGGCTGCGCCGGGCAACGATTGCTCGTCAAAAAGTGCAGGTGTTTAAACCGGCTATTGATAACCGTTATAACACCGAGAAGGTGACTTCACATGCTGGTAGTAACTTTGAGGCTTTTCCAATAAAATCTTCTGCTGAAATAAAAATGTATTTGGAGGACGATACAACTGTGGTGGCAATTGACGAGGCTCAATTTTTTGATAATGATATTATTCATATTGTTCAAGAATTAGCAAATGAGGGAAAAAGGGTTATCGTAGCAGGACTGGATACCGATTTTCGTGGTGAGCCTTTTGGACCAATGCCCGTGATAATAGCCCAAGCTGAAGATGTGGATAAGCTGCACGCTATATGCATGGAATGCGGTGAACCTGCTACACGAACGCAAAGACTTGTTAATGGGAAACCTGCCCACTTTAACGATCCAGTTGTTATTGTTGGAGCATCAGAAATGTATGAAGCCCGGTGCAGAAAACATCATATTGTTCCCAGAGATTGAAAAGCCAGTATTGGGAAAAATAACCTATGCAAAATTATAAAGAATTCCTGGAAGAAATCATTATCTCGGAGAATCAACTTCAAAAACGCATTGCCGAACTAGGAGCTGAAATAAGCCGGGATTATAAGGGGGAGACATTACATTTAATTTGTATTTTAAGGGGTGGTGTTCTTTTTCTGGCTGATTTGATGCGCCATATTACTGTGCCTAATTCGATAGATTTCATGGCAGTATCGTCCTATGGCGCCGGTGCAAGACAATCGTCCGGTAAGGTCAGGATCACTTTAGATTTACAAGAAGATATTCGCAACAGACATGTCCTGCTAGTTGAAGACATCGTCGACAGCGGATATACGATTGCTTCTGTTATCGATTTTTTGGAAACACGGCATCCCAAAAGCCTCAAGGTATGCACATTATTAAATAAACAAGAACGCCGAGAAATTCCAGTGCCAATCGATTATTGTGGTTTCGTCATTCCCGATAAATTTGTATTTGGGTATGGGTTGGACCTGGATGAGCTTTATCGCAACTTACCATTTATTGGCACCGTGAATACCAGTCGATATACGCCCCCTGATCATTAATCATCGTGATTGAATTTGAAAATACAGTTATGAATTTTATCCCCGAGGAAATAAGCAAGGCGCTGCCGCGCCATTTGCCGATTTACCTGGTTGGGGGGGCTGTACGAGATGCCATTTTAGGACGAAGGGTGGTTGACCTGGACTTTGTTCTTTCGAATCAAGTATTAAAAACTGCGCGTTCTTTAGCCAATATTTTGCAAGGTGATTTTTATGTATTGGATGATGAACGCCAAATTGGGCGGGTCATTATTGAAAATGACAAATATAGACGTCAAATTTTGGATTTTGCATTGCTACGCGGGTCATCTCTAGAGGATGATCTCAAGCAAAGGGACTTCACCATCAACGCTATGGCGCTGGATGTTGGTAATCCAACTCAATTAATCGATCCCTTGAGTGGCAGCCGCGATTTACGTGAAAAAGTTCTGAGGGTTTGTTCTGATTCATCAATCGATGATGATCCTGTACGTATATTGCGGGCGATTAGGATGGCTTCGACGTATCAATTAAGAATTCATCCGCACACATTATCACTGATACGCCGGGGAATTAACCGATTGAATGAAGTCTCAGCAGAACGTATTCGGGATGAAATTTTCCGATTGCTGGATACCCCAGGCTGGGCTACTTCCTTGCGAGCCCTGGATATGCTTGGGGTAATTAAAATAATTTTCCCCGAGTTAGAGGGATTAAAAAATATCAAAGTTCAGGGAAACCAAAAGAAAAGTAAATGGGAGCATACTCTGGAAGTTATTCACCACCTGGAGAATTTGCTTTCTGTGTTAGCGCAGCTGCCTGATCAGGATACTGGCAATAATCTGATGATGGGTTTAGTAAATTTAAAAATCGGACGGTACCGGAATCCCTTGAACGAACATTTGGAAACCCGTTTTTCATCAGGCAGATCGGCAAGACAAGCCTTGTTATTAGCGGCAACATTCCATCAGGTAGAAGATAATAACCATTTCTCCGATGTGGATCAGAAGAAAAGGTTAATTACTGAAAATCGAAGAATAAATTTAATTTCCCGATTGCAGACTCTTTGTTTGAGCAATCAGGAGGTCGATCGCATTATCAAAATCAACGCCAATTATTTCTCGCCGCTAATACCCGCGAATCCAGATCAATTGCCTGAAAGACGAGAAGTATACCGCTTTTTTAATTATTGTGGTGAAGCGGGGATCGATGCCGGGTTATTATTCCTGGCGAACACACTGGCTCATGGCGGATTGGATTTATCCCCCGAGGTATTTGAGCACCAGTTAAGTATCGTCAGATCCCTTTATGAAGCCTGGTGGGAAAAGCATGAAGTATTGATTTCACCCACGCTATTGATCAATGGAGATGACTTGATAAATATATTTAAGCTTACCCCTGGTCCGCTTTTGGGGAAAATTTTATCCGAATTAAAGGAAGCTCAGGCAATTGGTGAAGTAACTTCGCGAGAAGAAGCATTATCTTTTGTAAAAGTATTATTGAAAAATTAAAAAAGCTGTGTAAATATTGTTTTTTTAGTAAATAGTGGACATTGATTTTCCAGAAAATTGGATTTTTTTATCTTTTCCCCAACTTTTCATTCACTAAGCAAATCATATTAGGGGAATAATTCTCCCAAAACTGGTTGATAATAGCAGCGGCACCCTAGAGGATTTGAGCATCCTTCAATCGGGATGACGGGCAATGTATCTTTGGCGTAAGCGCCTTCTGCCTGCCGACATGCGGGGCAGCAATCATCGTTTACTGCTACTCTGATGTAGGAGATCCGCGGGTTTTCTCGAATTCTTTTTAATGCAATCGCAGATTCAGAGAACATTTTTAAATCTGCCTGACAATTCCCGCATCGAGTTGCAGTATCAGGCGATTGCGTATGACATTGAGAACAAATTTGCATTAATACCTCCTTCTGTGTGAAATTATTTTAATCGATGATTGATACAATGCGTGCATAAATAAAAAAAATCCCCGATAAGGGGATTTTTTTTATGAAGTAAAAATTAGTTTGAGAACTCTTATGCTTTTATGGAAAGCTTTCCGGTACCGGATTCTTCTGCTCTTGCCCGTCTGGCTAGCCGTTTTAAGTGGGCAACTAAAACACTGTTAGGTATAGGTTTGATTAAATAATCATCTGCCCCTTCATCCAACGCTTTAGCAACCAGTTCTGGCTTGCTTACTGCAGAAAGAACTAAAATTGGTACCTGGCTAAAAGCGCGAATCGACCTGGTGACTTCCCAGCCGTCCATATCTGGCATTAATAGGTCCAGAATCACCACTTCTGGTTTTATCTGCTTAGCGGCTTCGATGCCATCGGGTCCCGTACTTGCCTCGAAGACATCAAAAGCAAAAGGCTCTAATACTAATTTAAGCATTTCGCTCATAGTTTTGTCATCGTCGATGACCAGTACTTTTGTAGGAAACCCATTATCCACTGAAAAAACCTCGAATATGCTTGAATTTACAAATTTTTTACCGCCATGACTTTCTGGTTACCGTTTCAATTATGCACTAAAAAAAACCGTCCGTACCTTACAGATACTTTACAAGTAGCGATGATCTAGCGCATGATTTTAGTATTAGAATACTATTTGCATAAGTTGGAGGAGATACTAAGAGGGGATTCAATTTTATGTATTCTTTATCAATATACTCCAATAAATTTACTTGTATCTGATAAAATTAAAGAATACGATTAGTCAATAACATATTCCTTGTTTATTGAAATATTTTTATTAGAGTATTCATTTTTATTATATGGTGCAGCCCTTCATCATCCCGTCTCAAGGACATCCGGATGATAAATCAGTTTCTTGTCCGGCATGTAACCACAAGGTACAACAAAATGCGCGATTTTGCAGTCATTGCGGCGTAGACCTTGCAATGGCTGCTGTATTTGCTGAGAGAGATGTAATATTACCCGAAAGCATTCCTCCTGGCATGCCTGTTGCACCTGAAATATTATTACCTCGCATGGGTGATTATCTCATCGAACGAGGTGTATTAACCCAGGAGCAACTTGCTCATGCTTTGGAATATCAAAAGGCAAAAGCTGAAGCTGGACAACCGGTGTTATTAGGACAGGCATTGCGCGATTTGAATTATCTGGATGCTGAAACATTGGATAAAGTGGTTACAACCCAAATCTTAAATTTGCAAAATGCCCTCAAGCAAGCCAACCGCCAGTTGGAACAACGCGTTCAGGAACGCACGCGTGATCTTCAAGTGGCATTAAAAAGATTGACAGAGCTAAATCAATTAAAAGCAAATTTCATTGCCAGCATCTCTCATGAATTACGCACTCCTTTGACTCTTATTAAAGGCTATCTTGATATCATGAAAGATGAGGGATTTGGCGCTTTAACAGTGGAACAAAAAGATGCATTAGCCGCCATGCTGAAAGGCGAAATGCGGCTTGAGAAATTGATCGAGGATTTAATTCAATTTTCACTGGCAGCCCGCGGGCAGCTTTCACTGGTAATTCAAGATGTGGATATCCTCGAACTTATCCATGAGGCACTGGAAAACGCAAGATATAAAGCACAATCATCGCAGATTGAAGTCGAGACAATTTTTCCTGCCGAACTTCCTCTGGTTGCCTGTGATAGAGAAAAAATTTTATGGGTTATCGATCAATTATTAGATAATGCGATAAAATTCTCCAAGAAAGATGGCAAAGTACGCCTGGAAACGATGGTGGAAAATGGGATGGTAACTATTGGAATAACCGATACAGGCATTGGCATACCTGAAACACGTATTAAAGAATTATTTGAGCCATTTCATCAATTGGATAGCTCATCAACGCGTCGATATGGCGGTACTGGTTTGGGATTGGCATTATCGAACCGTATTATTGCGGCACACAATTCTCAAATAAGGGTTCGTTCGAAAGAAGGAAAAGGTTCAAGGTTTGAATTTTCTTTACCGGTAGTCAATCAACAATAAAGGGAATAGATAAGAAATCATGTTGTCAGATATTGCCACTCGTCCCATATTACGACCAGAAGAACTTGAAGCTGTTTATGCAATCAGCCGGGCAGTCGCTTTAGCGGAGAATATCGATACTGCCTTGGATGAGATTATGAAGTTGACCCGCCCGGTATTCATCTTCGATAATATGGTTTTATACCTGAAGCGTGGAGAAAAAGCGGTGGAAACAGCTTACGCACGCGCCATTGGGCGGGGCAGATTTCACGAAGCACAGCTTGCCTGGGGTGAAGCGACTGCGCAAGAAGTTTTACGTAAGGCTCAGGTGATTAAACGGCTGGAAGAAGCTGAAGAAGAAGTAAGTGATCGAACACGACTGCGTTATTCGCTTGGGCTGCCATTACGA
>JAAZNS010000391.1 GCA_012798185.1 Chloroflexota bacterium
ACATAACTACCTAATTTTGCTAAAAATGAGCTGTCCTAAAAGTCGATTTTGTCATGTTGAGCGTAGCGAAACATCCCTTTTATATAATAAATAGACCCTTCGCTTCGCTCAGGGTGACAGCCTACTTTTAGGACAGCCCCATTGGGTATATTCAATATCTGGGATAGCATTTACAGCTAGAAGCGCTTGTTGATATGGTTGTCTTCCTGCCTATACAGGGAGATAAGCCAGCCCGACCGTACCCGGCCCGGAATGTACTGCCAGGGTGGGGGATAACGCCGATACCAATACTTCCACGCATTGGAAATGCTTCGTGAATTCTTCTTTGAGGATTTCAAGCTGGTCCATCGCCGCGCAGTGGGTGAAGGCGATCTTAATCCTCGCTCCCTGCCCCACTTTCTCTTTGACGAGGTCTACCATTCTCATATATGCTTTATGCCGGGTACGGGCGGTACCCAGGGGTACGATGATGCCATCTTCCATACTGACAATGGGTTTGATATTAAGCAGGGTGCCCATCAGAGCTTGTGCTTTACCGATGCGCCCGCCCATGTATAGATAACGCAGAGTGTCATTGGTTTGAAGCATACGAGCTTTTGCGGCAATTTCCCGGGCTTTCGCAGCAACTTCTTTGATTCCCAAACCCCGCCGGGCAGCCCGGGCAGCTTCGATCACCGACCAGCCGTGTGACATAGCAACCTGTAAGGTATCTACGACATCGATATGCAGGTTGGGAAGCCGCTCGCAAACCATTTCTACCGCAGCTTTACAGGATTGATATGCCCCGCTGCCTTTAGAGGTCATGGTAATGGCAACAATTTCGCGGGTGCGTTCTGCCAGTTTACGAATGCTATTGACATAATCGCCGGGGCTGGGGTTCGATGTGGTTGGCAGTGTGCGGGCTGTCATTAAATATTGCGCAAACTCTTCTGGCTGGATATCAACCATATCCCGCAAGGTTTCATTATTGCGCATGATGTAATAAGGCACTAATTCGATTTGCAATTCCTCGATCAGATCCGCTGGAATGCTGGCTGTGGTATCGGTTATTATGGCGACCATCCCCTATTCTCCTCGTTAGTTGGTGATAGTATGATATAACAAGAATGGCGGGAATGCAAGCGAATAGGGGATATCGCTGTTATTAATCGTTATTTGTTTCTACCAAGCCATAGCGGGCAGCGATCAATGCTGCCTGGGTGCGGTCTTCGACCCCCAATTTCGATAAAATCGAGCTGGTGTAATTACGCACTGTACCGCGGGTAAGATAGAGCTTTTCGGAAATTTCGGCATTGGTGAACCCCTTTGCCAGCAAACGCAACACTTCCAACTCGCGTTCACTCAAGGAGTTGACAACCATGGTATCATTAGAAGTTGGATTCTGTGCGACAGCTGCCAAGATTTTGCCGGCTACTGCCGGATCGATGTGTGATAAACCGGCAGCCGTATCTTTGATGGCTTTAATCAGATCTGCTCGGGGGGTGCCTTTGAGCAGGTAACCGGCAGCGCCGCTGCGGATAGCGTCCAAAACCCATTCGTCATCGCCGAATGTTGTTAACACCAGCACTTTAATATCAGGATAATTTTGGTGAATTTCATAAGTTGCCTGGATACCGTTCATCCCCGGCATCTTTAAATCCATCAGTACAACATCAGGTCTGCTTTGGTCGATCCGCTGGAGCGCTTCTTCACCGTCATAGGCTGTAGCGATTACTTTAATTTCCGGGTCTGCGTTCAGGATCATTTCTAAACCATCACAAACCACTGCTTGATCATCGCATACTAAAACTCGGATCATGTTTTCTGCTCCATTGTGAGTTTGATTGTTGTTCCCCCCTGGGGAGGTGATTGAATTTGAAGAGAGGCACCCATTAATTCTGCACGTTCTTTCATCCCTTTTATCCCCAGCCCCCGCTCATCAGGAAGCTTTTTGGGGTTAATACCTTTTCCATTATCGGTGATCGACAGAGTAACTTGCTTATCCCTGGATTCAAGATGGACCGATAATTGGGTAGCTTGAGCGTGTTGGATCACATTTTCGAGTGATTCTTGTGCTACCCGGTAAAAGCCCTGTTCGATATCTGGGGGAAGATCATCTACATTCTCGGGAACATCGAGTTTTAATCCCAGATTTCCGCGGGCAGCGACATCCTCAGCTAAAGTGCGTATGGCGTTGGCTAATCCCAGTTCTTCCAGGGGTGAGGCGCGCAGAGCACGTAAAACCCGCCGGGTTTCGTTCAAGCCATTGCGGGTGGTGGTCAACATCTGCTCCAGTGTAGTTTTCCCCTTTTCTGGTATGCTATCCTGCCAGGTGGTGAGCACAGCGTCTAATTGCACAGCGATAGCGCTCAGGGTATGCGCCAGCGTATCATGCAGCTCGCGGGATAGACGGTTGCGTTCACGGCTGA
Source organism: Chloroflexota bacterium (assembly GCA_012798185.1). Taxonomy (GTDB): domain Bacteria; phylum Chloroflexota; class Anaerolineae; order Anaerolineales; family UBA4823; genus JAAZNS01. The sequence continues at coordinate 2,409 of JAAZNS010000391.1, forward strand.
TCGTTAATTGTTCCAGAGTGGCGGCGTGGCTGACCAATTTTTGATTGGCTTCTGATAATGCCTGGCGCTGCTGGCGCTGCGCTTCGACCAGGTGGTGGACTGTAAACCCGATTATGATGAATGTAACCGCGCGGGCGAACATCGTTCCATACGCAACCACTACTTCCGTATTGGAATTTCCGAAAAACTCGATGAAATCAATACTGCTACTTATACCCAGGGCAATTTCGATCAGGATTGTACTGATGGTATAAATAATCACTGCCCGGAAATCGTACTGCCAGGCGACTAAAATCAACAAGATATACATGAAAGGTTGAATTTGTCCAATCCCTCTTTGTATATATAAATAATTTTGTTCGATGAGCAGGCAGATAGTGGCGTAAGCAATTCCGAAAGGAACATACCAATTTCCCGGAAAGTGTTCATGCTGAGGCAGGTAGAGGTAACCTAATAAGATTATTATATTGATGCCAGTAAATAATGGGACCCAGGATATAAAAGGTAAAAGGTTTATAGAACCGAAAATGAAGAAAAAGGGTATTATAGTGAATAGAAAGGCGGAAAATCGCAGCCAGGCATAAAAACGAAATACCTGCATTAAACCAGGTTCGATACCATGTTTACGCATATCTTCATCATAGCATATTAATGAAGCAGATGAAACTGATGCGAGTCATTAATTCAATATGACTGCAGTCATTTGCCGATTGCCGTAGGTGGTGACCAGAATCACTACAAAATAAAACCCGTTTCGGGTAAGATGGTCTTGCACAAGGAATGCCATCGGCGTGGCAATTGCTTGTTATATGCGTAGAGAGGATTTAATAGGAATGAAAAAAACCGCTCTGAAAAAAATCATTTTAATTGTTATCGCAATAATTATCGTTGGGGGAGGCATTTTTGGTTATATTATTTACCGGAACGCTCAAGCAGCAAAAGCTGCTGCTGCCAGCATTGAAACCGCCAAGCTTACTAAAGGCGATGTTCAATCCACGATAAGTGTCATTGGTACAGTGCGCGCCCGGCAGACAACCACCCTGTATTGGGAAACGACCGGGTCGGTTGAACATGTCAATGTAAAAGAAGGTGATATGGTCAAGAAAGGGGATATTCTGGCGAATTTGGCGCCAGATTCTCTACCGCAATCGGTCATTACAGCCCAGGCTGAGCTGACAAACGCTCAACAAGATTTGGAAGATCTTTATATCAAGGCGGAACAATCTAAAACCTCAGCCATGCAAAATATCGTAACATACGAAGAGGCTGTGCGGGATGCTAAATACAAGCTGGACAATTTCCTGGTGCCTACCAATCAAAAAAATATGAATGCGGTCGAAGCGGTAAGGGTCATGGAGGAAAGATTGGATAAAGCGCGCCAGGCGTTTGAGCCATACAAATTGGATCCTTTGGATAATTCGAGACGCAAACAGCTCAAAGAAGCACTTGACCTGGCTCAATCCGATTATGATGCTGCGGTAAAACGTTTAAAGTATGAATATGACTACGATGTTGCCCGAGCCAATCTAACAAAAGCCATGCAGGATTATGAAAAGTATAAAGATGGACCAACTTCTGGTGAAATAGAGGCAGCTAAAGCCCGGATAGCGGCTGCTCAAGCCACTATTAATACACAGTGGATTAAAGCTCCTTTCGATGGCATCGTGACTTACGTTGTCCCTCAGGTGGGCGATCAGGTGGCTCAAAGCAGCTCGCTTTCCGATACCGAGGCTTTTCGAGTAGATGATCTTTCAAGGCTTTTCATCGACCTGGATGTTGCTGAGACGGATATCGGGATGGTCTCTCCAGGGCAGGATGCCCTTATAACCTTCGATGCATTACGCAATAAAGAATATCATGGAAAAGTGGACAGCGTCGATATGGTAGGCAACACAAGCTCTGACGTTGTTAATTTTACAGTTACCGTTGAAGTGACTGATGCCGATGAATTCGTACGGCCGGGAATGACCGCCGAAGTGGATATTGTTACTGAAACGCGGAAAAATGTTTTATTGATTCCCAATCAATCCATTCGTATCGAAGATGGGAAAACTGTTGTATATAAAATGGAAGCCGGAGAATCCAAACCCATTAATGTAGTTGTGGGCATTTCATCGGATGCTTTCACCGAATTGGTGGAAGGTGACTTAAAAGAAGGCGATACAATTTTATTGAACCCTGCGGCAGGCTCTGCAGCTGAAAGAATGCGCAGAATGTTTATTGGCGGCGGTGGCGGGGGTGAAGAAGTTGAACAAAGAGATGAAGGCGGTCAACCATGAGTGATTGGGTTATCGAAGCGAAAAACCTGACCAAAACCTACCGCATGGGCGAAGTGGATGTGAACGCCTTGAACGGTTTGGATATGCAGGTGGCACGCGGCGAAGTCGTATCAATTATGGGACCATCGGGATCGGGAAAATCCACACTCATGAATATCTTAGGCTGTTTGGATAAGCCGACTGATGGTCAGTATTTCTTGGATGGGGAGGATGTTGCCAGGATGAATGATAATCAGCTCGCCAATATCCGCAACCGCAAGGTAGGATTTATTTTTCAAAGCTTCAACCTGCTTCCAAGATCATCGGCGTTAGCCAATGTAGAGCTTCCCTTGCGCTACCGTCTTTCCAACGGCATTAACCGAAAACAGCTGGCGAAGCAATCTTTGGAAGCTGTAGGCTTAGGGGATCGTTTGAATCACCGGCCAAATGAGCTTTCAGGCGGTCAGCAGCAAAGGGTTGCCATTGCCAGGGCGTTGGTAAACGACCCGGCGATTGTAATGGCAGATGAACCGACCGGCAACCTGGATAGCAAAGCCGGCACTGAAATCATGGAGCTGCTGCTGGGCTTGAACAAGAAGTTGGGCACTACGTTAATCATCGTGACCCATGACCCGGAGATTGCCCGCCATGCCGGGCGCATTATCTATATCCGCGATGGCAAAGTGGAGGATCGATCATGAAAATCGGTCAGCTGATTGTCGAGGCGCTGGAGAGCCTTACCGCTAATAAATTGCGCACTTCGCTGACTATGCTGGGGATTATCATTGGTGTAGCAGCGGTAGTCGCTATGCTGGCAATTGGCGCCGGTGCGCAAAATGCGATAAGTGAGCAAATTAACAGCATCGGAACGAATCTCTTGTATGTCATCCCCGGCGGGGAAGCCAATACTCCCCAGCCGCTTACCCTGGATGATGCTGCTGCTATCGCCAATCCACAATATGCTGACAGCATAGCCGTTGTTGCTCCTATGCTGCAAGGGCAAATGATCGTTTCAGTGCCCGGCGAGAGCACCCGGCCCAGTTTGAGTGCTGTTACACCTGAATATTTCAAAGTACAAAACATCGAATTATCCGAAGGGCAATTGATCACGCAAGCCAACCTGGATAATTTCGATCCGGTCGCCCTTATTGGAACAGATGTTGCTTAAGACCTTTTCGACCGTACCCAAAATTTAATTGGCGAAACAATTCGGATGAATGGTCAGGTGTTTAAAGTGATTGGTGTGCTGAAAAAGCAGGGGGGCACCAGTATGGGCAGCCAGGATAACCAGGTCATTGTCCCGCTTACGACCGCGAAATTACGCCTGCTAAAAAGAAACGCCCCCGGGCAGATTGACGTGCTCATGGTTCAAGCCACCAGTTCAGATACAATCGATAAAGCAGAAGAAATCATATCGCAGGTATTGCGTGCCCGCCACACCCAATCGCTGGGGAAAGATGATTTCGATATCATGAGTACGGCATCGCTGCTGGAAATTGCCTCCAGCATTATGGGCATCATGACTGCCTTCCTGGGGGGCATTGCAGGGGTTTCTTTATTGGTAGGTGGCATTGGCATTATGAATATCATGCTGGTGTCGGTCACCGAGCGCACCCGTGAGATCGGTTTGCGAATGGCAATCGGTGCCCGGCGCTCTGATATCCGTATTCAATTCATGGTCGAATCGGCGTTGATCAGCTTAACTGGCGGCATTATTGGCGTTGGATTGGGCTGGGTGATTGCCGAGGTAATTGGAAAGCTGGCATCTTCATCGCCCAATACCATGCTTAATCCTGCTGTTACTTTGAATGCTGTGCTGCTGGCAACGATATTCTCGATCGCGATTGGGTTGTTCTTTGGCATCTACCCGGCTAACCGGGCTGCTAAATTGGCGCCTGTGGAAGCCCTGCGCACAGAATAAGACTTGTCAACCTCTGTGCGATAGTGGATAATCGGATAGTGTCTTCTTCATCCATACAGACATAATGGGGTATTTATGATACAGCCGGCTAGCGATCAATCGTTGGGTAGTCCATTAAACTCGCTGTGCATGATGCTGGCAAACCATTAATTTTTACTATTTCACTGAATTTGAGGTGTTTGCGGGTATGCAGGACTCGTAAACACCCCTTATTCGGAGCTTTTCCCTATAGACTGAGCAGAAACGATAATATATTCATGCTGGAATATCGGGATGATGCCTTATAATAAAATCATCATTCAATAATCGAATTAGTTGAACGATTACGCGTGAAACGATGAAAAAAGAAATTAAATTACCCTCTGAGGTATGGTTGATATTTATCCTGTTGGTTTTACTGGGGTTCGGCGCAGTTGCCGGAGGAGGAGTCTTAATGCTGGCTCCCGATGGCAGCTTGATGGGTATGCCTGTATCGCTGTTGAAAAACACACCCTTCACGAATTTTTTTATTCCGGGGTTGGTGCTGTTTCTGTGCAACGGTATCTATCCATTTTTCGTTGCTTATTGGATGATGAAACGACCTAATTGGCAAACGCCAGCCCACCTGAATCCCTTTAAATCCATGCATTGGACCTGGACTGCTGTACTTCTCTCCGGAGTTATTGTTTTGGGATGGATTGTTATGCAGGTTATTTGGCTGGGATATTCGAGCTTTCTGCAGCTGTTTTATTTTTTCTATGGCATATTATTAATCTTGTTATGTTTGCTTCCAGTGGTGCGGAAATACTTTTCTCAGTAATTGGGTTTTGGATTTTAAAGAAATGGAAAAATTATTTACACCGGCTCACATTGGCAGTCTTCAGCTGCCTAACCGTTTGGTGCGTTCGGCGACTGCTGAACGTATGGCAGATAATTCGGATGGCAGACCGCAGCCCCGCCTGGCAGCATTGTACCGCCAGCTTGCCCGCGGCGGAGTCGGGCTGA
>JAAZNS010000392.1 GCA_012798185.1 Chloroflexota bacterium
CCAGATTATAAAATTGTAATTGCGGGTCCTGATGAAGGACAATATCTACGGAGATTATTATCACTTAGAAAAAAATATCATATTGAAGATACCGTCATTTTTCCCGGATTAGTAACTGGGGAAATAAAACAAGCTTTATTACAAAAAGCATCTATATTTTTATTGACATCATTTAGTGAAGGAATGCCAGGTGCGGTAATCGAAGCAATGGCATATGGATTACCGGTGATAATTACTCTTGGATGTCATTTGCCTATAATAGATCAAGCAAAGGCAGGAATGATTGTTAGACCGAACATACATGAGGTCATAAAAGCAGTGAGATTTTTATTAGAAAATGCTGAAGCCCGCCAACAAATGGGGATCAATGCAAAAAACCTGGTAAAAACAGAGTTTGATGAGCATAAAATTGCTCAGGATTTCATTAATTTCTGTGAATCAGTAATTAATAAAAATAAAAAGAATTAATAATTCCAGATTTCATGACCTTTTCAGTGATATTAATCACCGAGTTGTACTATCCAGAAGATACTTCGACGGGTTACTATTTAACCAAAATCGCAGAAGAAATAACAAAAAGGGTTCCTGTTCAAGTAATATGCGCGCAACCTACATATTCGAAACGTGGAATTCATGCGCCTGGTTTTGAAATTCATAATGGTGTAGAGATCCATCGATGTAAATCTAGTACTTTTGATAAAAATAGCCTTATAAAAAGAATTTTGAATCAATTAACATTAACTTTATCGATATTTATCGTAAGTATAAAACGTATTCGATCAAATAATATAGTTTTTGTTGTTACTACCCCCCCTTTGTTACCTTTAATTGTCGCACTTGTTTGTTATATTCGACGAGCAAAATATATTCTAATTATCCACGATGTTTATCCAGATGTTTTATCAACGGTTGGTTTATTAGATAAAAAATCAACTACTTATCAAATCTTTTCCTGGTTAAATTGTTTGATATACAAGAATGCCGAAAAAATAATTACTTTAGGCAGAGATATGTATAAATTAATATCTCAAAAAGTCAATAGTCCTAGTCGAATAGAAATAATTCCCAATTGGGGTGATGTACATGAAGTCATTCCTGAAGATCGCGGCACCAATAAATTATTGACCGAATTAGGTTTATTGGATAAATTTATTTTTCAATTCATGGGAAATATTGGCAGGACTCATAATATTGAGATACTCTTAGAATTAGCTAATAAATTTGAATCAGATTATGAATTCCATTTCTTATTTATCGGATGGGGTGCAAAACGACCTATCATAGAGAATTATATTCATAAAAATTCACCATCCAATGTTACTTTATTACCGATACAAAAGAGGGAAGATTTATCAACCGCATTGAATGCTTGTGACGTAGCTATTCTCTCATATATTGAAGGTATGGAGGGGATTTCGGTGCCAAGCCGTATGTATAATGTGATGGCAGCTGGTAAACCTATCCTTGCAATTACGAATCCGTATTCCGAGGTCGCTTCGGTTATTAAAGAGGAATCCATAGGTTGGATAGTTCCTCCAAATTCTCTTGATCAATTGTATACAACAATACTAAAAATTTCCCAAAATCGTGAAATTATTAAAGAAATGGGGATACGTGCGAGAAATGCAGTTGTGAAGAGATATTCACAGAAAATGGCTGTTGAGGCTTATTTAAAGCTCGTTGAACAATATCGAGGTGTTTATTAATGGGGATTGGAAGACTAATTATCATTGGAATCATTTTTACCATCATATCCTATTTCACGGTGTTTTTTATTCGGTATTGGTCAAGTAAGCGAGAATTCTTTGATATCCCTAATGAACGCAGTCTTCATAACCATCCAATGCCGCGGGGAGGAGGTCTAGTTATTGTTATACTTACATTGTTCGGTATTGGATTGCTATTTTATGGCCAAATGGTTAGCATTCCGATACAACAAATGATGACATATATAGTAACCGGTGCATTAATCGCATTAATTGGTTTGTTAGATGATATTTTTCATTTACCTTCATATTATCGATTGATTTTTCAATTGGTGGGAGCATTCATTGTAATTATTGATATTGGTTGGTGGAATATTATAAAAATTCCATTTTACGGTAATATAAACCTAGGCTGGAGTGGTTTAATCATCACCTTTTTATGGATAGTTGGATTAACAAATGCATTTAATTTTATGGATGGTATAGATGGAATGGCTGCAGGACAAGCAGTTGTTGCAGGAATTGGATGGTTTATCATTGGGAATATGATATCCATACCTCAAATATATATAATTGGCATTTTAGTTTCATCTACAAGTCTTGGTTTCTTGGGACACAACTGGTCGCCAGCAAAAATATTTCTAGGAGATGTTGGAAGTGCATTTTTGGGATTCACGTTCGCAATTTTGCCGTTAATGATCTCGAATAAAGCAAATACTTTTATGATAGGATTTCTTTTAGTATGGCCATTTGTAGTTGATACATTTTTTACCTTTGTCATCCGCTTGATCAATAAAGAAAATGTATTTTCTCCACACCGTTCACATTTATATCAAAAATTAGTAATTTCTGGTTTATCACACAAGAGTGTTACAGCGATTTACATTTTTCTTTCTTTTATGGGATTAATATGTTCTATGATATTTTTATTTGGAACACCCCAATTGGCATCAATTTCAATGTTGACCATTCTTTTTTGTTGTTTTTTGTTATTTTTTTATACACATCGACGAACGAGAATGTTAAGTGAATAAATCTCTCAACTCAATCAATATTCGACAAAAATGTAATATTTCCAAAAAGTGAAAAAATCAATAACTTTTAGCAATTAGTGTGTTGAAGTGATCTTTCAATCAAAACATAACGCAAAAAACTCATCCCCTCGTTTAGTGTTTACTCTTCGTAACCGGCACTTTTTTATTATTGATATCCTATTGCTATCTTTAACTCCTTTATTGGCATTAGCGTTGAGGATTAATTTACCGTTTAAACCCGAATATATTCTTGCTCTTTTTTATTTGACCGTTATCTCATTAATAATAAAAATCCCAGTATTTTTTCTTTTCAAACTGTATTCCAGATATTGGCGCTATGCCAGTATCGATGAATTGGTTGCTATTTGTACTTCTGTATTTATTTCTACTTTTTTAATTACTGGGATATTTTTTATTTTACGCGAGCTTCAGGTATTCGTTGCGAAAGGATTTCCCCGTTCGGTAACTTTAATCGACGGATTATTAACCCTGATTGTTGTGGGGGGAGTGCGCTTTGGACCAAGGCTAGAAGAATATTTTAGATCGCGGAATATCCAATCTCAAAGGGGTAAACGTGTTATCATCGTTGGAGCAGGCGATGCAGGGGAAGTTGTTGCCAGGGAAATGATCTCCAGCCGATACGTCTCTTTGGAACCCGTAGGATTTATCGATGACAACCGCGCTAAGATAGGAATGGTAATTCACGGAATACCCGTATTAGGGCCCATTAAGGACTTACCTCAAATTGTTCACGATTACAACATTCAAGAAGTAATCATTGCTATGCCTTCAGCACCAGGTGATGTGATCCGAGAAATCATAAACCGCTGTGAAGATGTTAAAGTACCATTCAAATCTGTTCCGGGTATTTATGAAGTACTATCAGGACAGGCAACGATTAATCGCATTCGAGAAGTAGATATCGAGGATTTGCTGCGGCGTGAACCGGTTAATACCGATACCACTTTAATTCACACCATGATATCAGGAAAGCGAATACTGATCACCGGAGCAGGGGGATCTATTGGTACAGAGTTGTGCTTACAAATTGCGCAGTATGGTCCTGCAGAGATTATTGCTCTTGGTCATGGTGAAAACAGTTTATTTGAATTATCGACAAGGTTCAAATTGTACGAAAAACAGTTTGAACAAAACCGAACCCTTAAAGTGAACTTCGTTGTTGCAGATATTCGGGATAAACCTCGTTTAAAAACGGTTTTCAATAGGTTTTCTCCGCAAATAATTTTTCATGCTGCAGCACATAAACACGTCCCTTTAATGGAGGAAAATATTGAAGATGCGGTAAGCAATAATATTCTTGGCACACGAAATCTCATTGAGTTGTCCCAAGAATACTCTGTAGAGCGATTTATATTTATCTCTACTGATAAGGCAGTCAATTCGGTAAGTGTAATGGGCATGACAAAACGTGCAGCAGAATTACTTGTTCGGGAAGCTGCAAAGAAAACGACAAAACCTTTTGTGTCTGTGCGGTTTGGCAACGTTTTAGGCAGCCGCGGAAGTGTTGTTCCATTTTTTAGACAACAGATTAGTACTGGGGGTCCGGTAACTGTAACTCACCCTGAAATGACCCGCTACTTCATGACCATTCCAGAAGCAGTCGAATTGGTGTTACAAGCAGCGTCTTTAGGGACCAATGGGGAGGTTTTTGTGCTCGATATGGGGCAGCCGATAAAAATTGTCGACTTAGCTCAAGATTTGATCACGCTTTCTGGGTATCAGGTGAATAAAGATATCGATATTGTGTTCACTGGGTTACGGCCAGGTGAGAAACTTCACGAAGAGTTATTTTTACAGGATGAAATTCCGGTTTCAACAGAGCATGAAAAGATTTTTGTTGTTCAAAGTTCATCGCAAAATGAAGATAATTTTTCTATTGAAGCACAAGTTGAAGAAATCATTAATCTTGCGAAAAATGGTGACAGCCAGGAAACCAGGATAAAATTGGAACATTTATGTTCACGAAAATCTTCCGATGGGCAATAGACAAAAAAATCTTCGAATTTTATAGGGTATAATCAAATGGGGATTGTTATAAATTGAAATTATAGCTTCATTGATTATATAAAATATTATGGGAATAGTATCCAATTAAATTACTGGGAAATCAAATGATACGCTACTGGTACATGCTGCTTGCTGATATGTTGTTGACTGCTTTAGGCATCATTATTGGTTTAATGCTTCGATTGGAAGTATTCTATATTGGGCAGCCATTATTCGGTTATTTTTTAAGGATAATCTGGCCCTACATATTAATAACAGCGTTAATTCATCCAATGGTTTTTTATTTCACAGGAATATATTCATTAATGTGGCGTTATGCTACCACGAATGATTTTCTCCGACTGTCCTTTTCGATATTACTTGGCACTTTAATAATGGTACCAATAACATTGTTGGTATTATTTCCAAGATACATGATCACATTTCCCCGTTCGCTGTTAATCCTTGAAGGAGTATTCAGTTTACTGTTTTTGGGAGGTCTTCGTGTATTACTCATGCTCACTGAAAGGTATAGCGGGGATATTAATTGGCGAGCGGTTAACCTTCCTTCACCTCGAAGAGCATTGATTGTTGGGGCAGGCGAAGCTGGCGCTCAAATGATTCGTGAATTGACTCAGAACCCTCAATTGGGATTAAAACCTGTCGCAGCACTGGATGACGATTTCCATAAAATAGGAAGACGTATTCGAGGTCTGCCAATTTATGGGCCTATTGCTAAACTTCTCGAAGTCGTAAAAATAAATAATATCGATGAGGTTGTGATTGCGATGCCCAGCGCGCCCG
>JAAZNS010000393.1 GCA_012798185.1 Chloroflexota bacterium
ACGTAATGCATTTTCAATTTCATCGAAGTTATGGCCATCAATTTCTAATACCTTCCATCCAAATTCCTGAATCTTTGCTTTTAAGTTGCCTAATGACAAAATCTCCTCAACATATTTATCACTCTGCACTTTATTGTGGTCCATTATTACGGTAAGGCGGCGGATTTCTCTTGATACAGAAAACTGCAATGCCTCGAAATTCTGGCCTTCCTGAAACTCACCATCACCTGTCACAACATAGAGCGCCCCTTCCAGATTTAGGTAATGTTTTGCCCAGGCCATGCCCGCTGCTTTCGAAATACCCATACCCAATGATCCGGAGTTGGCTTCAATACCATCTATTCCTATGTCTGGGTGACCATCCAAGCCTCCCAGTTTTCTGAGAAGGAGTAGTTTTTCCTTTGAAATGATTCCCAGGGCATAGAGCGTTGCATACTGGAAAGGCACATCATGCCCTTTACTCGAAAAATATATATTACGATGGGGATCGTTTAAATTATGAGCGTTGATATTGAGTATAGAATGATACAAATAAGTAACTATCTCTGCACTGCTAAAACTTGTACCCAAATGGCCAGAACCCGCTTCTTTCACAGCTGTAAGGGTATTTAAGCGGGTCATATCTGCCAATAACTTCATCTTGCTGTGAGATGAAATTGTGGCATTAATAACTGTATCAAAATTCTCTTTTTCAATAAAGGGTCTAATCATAATAGGTTTATTTATTAAGAGTAATCTGGATTATCGTGTATATTTCTCGATGGGAGTTTTAGAATAATGATCATTCATCCACGATTTAGAATGATACTTAGCATTAATAGCATTTATTTCAGGATTTTCCTTTAAAAATTCCACAATCTCATTCCATCCAAACTGGGGATTTTTGGGAAATAAGTTGTTAAAAGTCATTCTAATAACTTCAAAGTCTTCGGGATAATCGAGGGTTAGGCGGTAATGTTGATACAATTCATACCCCCCTGATGGATTATTAACATTAGCTATTTTGAATAGTTGATCATTTTTATAAATATAAGGTGTAGTGTGTTCTCGCTGGTATTTTTCCTTAGCATTAAAATAGGCCTGCTCCAGAGCTGTAAAAGAAAAAATCTCTACATCGTTTCCATCGGGCCAGCTGGGCTGAAATACATTTCCGGCATAATCCAGATTAGGTTGATTATTAAGATAATAATCAATAACATAATTAATTACCTCTGGATCAATGAGTGGACAATCGGAAGGAATTTTAACGATATGTTGGGCATTATACTCACGGGCTATGTTGTAGTGTCTATCCAACAGGTCGTAGGGGTGGCCGCGATAGTATTGTTGTCCAAGAGAAATCATTTGATGCGCTATGATATCATCATTGGGCAACCAGGTGGTGGCTACCACAACATGGTTTCCATATTTCGAAAGCTTCACTCGTTCAATCATTCTATGCAGCAAGGGAATGCCTAAAAGGGGTTGTAAAACCTTTTCGGGAAATCTAGTTGATCCTGTCCTTGCTTGAATTATTATCAAAACATCAGTCATGCCGGACTTTTTAAAGGGGATGTAGAGGATTTACTGAGCAGCAGACTACGAGATTCTTCAGCAATGCGAGCAGCTGAGGTGCCATTATTTTGAATGGGGCACATCTTTCTCAACCATTCATTGTCATAATCGGAGTATACAACTTTATTCAAGGCTATAGCAAGGTAAACTACAGAAGAATACCTGGTGATGAAGGTATCACAATTGGCAACCATATGACCAACATTACCCCCTGTAAAAATGAGCGCTTCTGGTGCTATTTCTTTAATTTCGTTTGAGGCCCTAAAATGGTTCTCATTGGGATGCAATTTGAAAATCAATTGCCTGCCATTGGCAATGTGCAAAGCTCTCCGGATAAACTCACGTCTATTCTCAAATTTTAATGTCTCCCTGAAATCGGAGGTAGCAACTAGAACATAGTTTTTATAAGGAAAATTATTATTACGCAGTTCCGCTACATTATCGAAATTGGGAATCCCAGTAACTTTAATTTTCTGCGATTTTACACCCTTTTCGATAAACAATTCCCGATAACCCTCCGAAGCCACACAAAACAAATCATAAGCATCTGATAAACCTGTAGTAGAGGTGCCTGCCAACCAACGAGGTAAATCAAACATTTTTACAAAATGATAAAAAATGGTTTCAGGATCTGTCATCCCCTCCTGAACCAGCACAATTTTTTTGTTACGAATATTCTTAGGGATCAGTAAATCCTGGCAAGTAAACACCAAATCGTAGTCATTATTAATGCCACGCCAATCGATTCGTAAATTATTCTCACGTAAATATTGCACTGTACTTTGCCTAAATTGTCCACCCAAAATGGTAAAATCCAACAATCCTCTTTGAACAAGAATATCGATAATTCCATCGCTGTAAAAAGGGGTAAAATAACAATTGTAATCCGGAAAATGCATAGAAATTTTATGCATCATCGTAGTTTGGTTCAACGATCCTCCAATAAAAAGAATATTGCCCTTCTTAACCATAAATTGTATTTGCGTGGGGCAAATTTAAC
>JAAZNS010000394.1 GCA_012798185.1 Chloroflexota bacterium
AAATTGCTTCCGATTGTTCCTGGGCGCCTTTGGCAACGCCATCAATGGCGCGTGCCATCTCTTCTACCGAAGCAGCGGTGCGGGTGACCGATTCGGATTGCTGGGTGGTGCCTTTTGCTACCTGCTGCACGGTGGTGGCGATTTGATTGGTGGCTAAGCCAGCCTGGTTGGCTGCTTCAGCCAGCTGAGTTGAAGCTGCGCCGACTGTATTGGCACTATCGGCAACCTGGGTGATTACTTCACGTAAGTTTTTCAACATGTTGGCAAAAGCCACGCCAAGTTCATCTTTATCCGATATTGGATTAACAGTAACGGTTAAATCATTGGCTGCCAGACGGTTAGCTACTTCTACCATGCCTTCCAGGTATTTTCTGGTTTGAACCAGCCCTTTGCCTACGGCGCCAAATTCATCATTACGGGCTGTAAGATCTGCTCTTTGCTTATCGGTAATATTGGTATGTATCTGACCAACCTGAAAATTATCGGTGACGACATTTACTACTTTCAAAGGATTGTTAATACTATTTGTGATCAATAATCCCATGCTGACAGCAAGCACTAAAGCGACAACCGTTAATACTATCAGGATAAGGTTTGAACGGCTGGCAGAGGCGCTGGCTGCTTCATTGGCAACATTAGCACTGTTGATTTTTATGTCGACCAGCCGCTGCATCGATTCAGCTACCGCGGCGCGGGCAAGGGCGGTTTCTCCGCCGTCGTCGATGCTTGCCATAACGGCATCCATTTCGCCGGCTTTGGTTTTAACAATCAGGTCGAGAACGATTGCTTTGTAGGCATCCCAGCTTGATTGGAAAGTAACTAATTCAGCGTTTTCTTCTTCTGATAAAACACCCGATTTGAAATTTGCCATTTGCTGCTCGATGTATGCAATATCCTCATTGATGACCTTCTCGTTGTTATTACGTTTATCTTCATACATCAGGTATTTGTAAACATCACCTCGAATTTTGAACAAATACGCTTGTGATTGATCTAGATAACTAATAGGGAGAAGGTTTTGTTGATGTATGTCAACTATCGTATCTTTAAGCGAATTGATAGTGACATAGCTGAATATGGAAACTACTAATAAGATTAGGGCAACCATTCCAAAGCTGCCCAACAGCTTGACTGCTGTTTTAAGGTTATTAAAGAATTTCATTGAAAGCCTCCGTAAAGGTATACTAATAAGATTTTTACCAATATATAGTTAATTAGTAAGGAAATCGATAAGTGTAAGCTTGTATAACTCCTTTCACGAAATGGGCCATTTCGAATAGATGGTTTGAACACATGATGATTATTTCGCTTCCAAAATATATTTAAAAGTTTATTTTTTGTGTACCAAGACTCCGATAATCAATCAATGCATCGATTCAGCCACCGGGGTTTCAGCTGCGCTGAATGATTTTTGCGTTCCTTCGCGCAGCGCTAAATGGATGGCGATAGTTCCAACTTCGCTTTTGAAGGGCACCACCAGCCTGGCAATATCCAGGGTCGAAATGGTAGCACCTTTGCCTTGCAGCATGGTTGGCGGTGAAATCACCGATTCATAACCTGCCTCGGTGAGTTTTACGCTGGCTTTGCCTGTGATTACATTGCCCAATTCTGCTATGCCGCTTTGCGCCAGCATATCGAATTCAGTAAAAGGTTCACCCATAATTCTCGAAGCCAGCGCTAACGCGGTTTCTTTGCTCATGCCGTAAATCACATTGCCAACAACCCTGCCAACCAGGCTGATAATTACGACCACATCATCAGTGATATAAGGCTCTTTTTCAAGAGAAAGCTCACCCCGATCTAATTTTATTGAAGTTTCAACCAGGATGACTTCAACTGCTGCGTCGACAAACGGATTGAGAAATTTAACATTCATTGACTTTCTCCCATAGCGGTAATAATGAATAAGATAAGACAGTCTCCATGATCATTTGGTGAGCGCAGGTATTGAAATCGGAACATACACCGAATCGGAAGATCCGGAGGGAGCTTCTCTAATAGCCAAATGGACTGTGACATCGCCAGCCTCAGTTGATAAAGGCACGACGATGCGCGGAAAATCCAGCGTAGAAACAGTCAAGCCTTTGCCGAGAACTAAGGTAGGGGGCGATATATCTGCGTTATAACCAGCCTGCGATAGTTTGACCGTAGCACAGCCTGATATGACATTACCCAATTCGGCAACACCGCTTTGCGCCAGGCTGTCGAACTCGGTAAAGGTTTGCCCCATGACGCGGGAAACCAGCCCCAAACCGGTTTGAATTGACATCCCGTACAATGCCACTCCTTGAACTTTGCCTATCAGGCTGATCAGGACGGTAACTTCATCGGAAGTCATAGCCGATTTTTGCAGGGAGAGATTACCGCGTGTTACTTTTACTTTACACTCAGTTGCCACTACTTCTGCAGCGGCTTCCAGGAATGGGTTGAGTA
>JAAZNS010000395.1 GCA_012798185.1 Chloroflexota bacterium
AGGTGTGGGGGTCGATCTGATCTTCACAGCCACCGCGGCTCCTGCCGTGCAGCAGCAGGCTTTGGACAGCATCAGTAAGGGCGGGCAGATCGTAGTATTCGCAGGGCTGCCCAAAGGGCAATCCTGGCTGCCTTTTGATTTCAATAAAGTGCATTATGACTGCATCCGTTTGATCGGTTCCAGCATTTATGCCCCCCATCATCATGAAGAAGCCCTGCACCTGATCGCCGACCAAAAAATCGATGTGAAGCATATCATCACCACTTATCCGCTGGCTGAATTCCGAGAAGGCGTACAGGCAGCCATGTCTGGCAAGATCATCAAGGCAGTCTTTATACCTTAAAAAAATAATCCCAAGAAATTAAAGTAAATATGAAACTAATTTTTTCAATGATCAGCTGTTCATTGGCTGAAAGCACAGCGAAAGCCCAGATCATCTTTTGTATAATTCGGCAGAGCCATGGCTCGCCAGGTTGCAGTGTTCAATCCATATTTCTCCGGCTGGCTCCATGAGCCACCCCGTGTTACACGCAGTTGACCATTATCGGGACCCTGTGGATTTTTGTAAGGCGAAACAGCATAATAATCTCCGTCAAACCAATCTGCCACCCATTCCCAGACATTTCCCGAAAGGTCCAATACCCCGTATGGGCTGGCACCTGAAGGATAGCTGCCAACGGGAGTGGTATCTCCAACCTCACCATCATAATTCAGGAGCAAATATGAAGGGATTTCGTTTCCCCATGGATACTGTCTTTCATCCGTGCCTCTGGCAGCCTTTTCCCATTGCGCTTCGCTGGGCAGCCGAGCGCCTACCCAATGGCAGTATGCCTGCGCCTGATCCCAGCTTACATAGATGACCGGATAATCAGCATACGTGCTGTTCCCATAGTAGCTCTCCCTGGTATGTGAATCCGCTTGAGAGGGTTCCTGGCAGGCGCCTTCTTTCACACATAAAGCATACATGCCGTTCGTCACTTCGGTTTTATCGATCCAGTAATCATCTAAAAAGACACGATGAGAGGGTTGGTTTTCACCCCCTTCAGTTCCCATCACAAATTCCCCTGCAGGAATAAGGATCATGGTCATGCCATCCAGAGAGCGAATCCATTTTCCATTGGAAGGAACATCAGAAGCAAACTGGGGGGTTGTTTCAGGGAAAGAAGTGCTTTCCGATGAGGTAATGGTATTGCTGATATGAACCCTGCAGCCGGGTAAGAGCAGCAGTAAAAGGATCATCAAACCCAGATATTTGTTTTTCGAAAAACAGTTATTGTTCATCCCACCATCCTATCCATTTTATCTTCTTAATTATAGATATTTAAACCCATAACGTTTTGAAAACAATAATAGTTCCCCGCACAGATTTTAAAAAAGAAGAGCATACGTAGAACGCATACTCTTCAAGTTTCATCAATAATCCCAAAATAATTTAATTATCAGGATACGGATTTTTTTATTATTGGTAGCACTTGAAGATCAAAGCTGCGACAAAAACCACATAAGCGATCAATGTAAATGGAAGGAATAATCTGAACCAGGCTTTAAAGGCACTGCCGTATTTCTTTTTGCGTAAATACCAGTTGTTATCATTATTTTCCGGTCGACCCATCCCGCTCAAGGGTCCCCACATAACACTGGAAACCAGACCAATGACAAGACCCGGAAAGAGTGCATAAATCAAGGCATGAACAACACAAGCAGACATCAGTATTCTCCTTTTTCAACCAATAATATCTTTGTATTTCTATTATATTGCCTTTTGGTTTCCATACCCCCAAAATGAACAAAAGTAGCTAAACCACTCCTGCCAGGAATGATTCTGGATGCCTGCTTACGCGCAATTCGAGGCTGGCATATCACATTTGTCGAGTTTGAGGATCAGTCTATGATTTTCAATCTGATCCTCTCTTTTTTAATTTACATTTATGTACAATATTTCAACCACAGTGCACTATAATTATCCCAATATAGTTATAGAGGAGGAAAGTTGAGTGGGAGAAAAATTGTTTTTATTATTGGTTCAGTTTTAGTTATTCTTAGTATGTTGCTACCCTGGATCGATTTAGATCCTCATAATCAAATACTTGGATACGAAACGGACGGATTGTTCATAGGCATAATTGGTATTGCAGCATTTATTTTTGCATTGAGTTATAAAAATACTGAAAAAGTGAAAATTTATGTGGTGATTTCTGTAGTGGGATCACTTCTTGTGTTAGGACTAACGTTTCTCTTTTACAGAAGGTATCTACAAACATGCATAAATGAATTTGTAATAGGGTCAGAAAATATCTCTGCAATGATGAGTATGTGTTCTATCGGTGCTGGTA
>JAAZNS010000396.1 GCA_012798185.1 Chloroflexota bacterium
CAATAATTTATAATATCCGCTTCGCTCAATATGATCTTTTTCGCTTTTCAGTCAGCCCCAAAATTGATAAAAGGACTATTCAGAAACGCTCTGTCCTTCCATGCCTTCAAGAAGTTGAGGCAGGTACCAAACCTGAAGATCGGTAGCTACTTCACCATCTGCCAAGAACGGTGTGCCATCTTGAAGATTCAATGGACCTGTCCATAAATTAAGACCGCCGGCTAATTCTGCAATAAACTCATCCACTTTTGCAGCAGCTTCTTCACTTAGTGCAGCACCTTTCACAAAACCAACCGCAGAAGTATCGGGATTGTTGATATCAGCCCAGTCCGGTCCATTCCACTGGAAATTCGACGCCCATGAACCATCAACAGCCGTTGTGACTGTTGCTAGGAAAGCAGGACCCCAGTTGAAATAGGGAACGCCCAGGCAAACCGAGGCACCTTCTTCGCATGCGCCGACATAATCGTAGGCAATACCCCATACCTTCTTGCCAGAATCGGCGAATTTTTTGGCTTCGGTCAATGCTTCGGTAGTATCAATACCTGAGATAACCACATCGTAATCGCTATTAATGAAATCATCAGCCACCTGAGTAGGATCAGAAGTGACGCCAGGAATATTAAACCAAAAGCCAATCCAGGTCACTTTGAAAGCCAAATCAGCAGGATCTTTGCCAAGATATTTAGACCAGCAATATTTAGCGCCCAGATATACCGAGGCAGCCAGGCGGCGTGTTTCGTCATTGATTAATGGGCCAAGGTAGCCAATTTTACCGGTTTGGGTGGTCAGGGCAGCGGCGCAGCCTGCCATCATCTTGCCATATTCCATCCGCCCCATGATGTTGACTAAATTGGGAAGTTCAACGTAGGCTTTTCCCTCTTTCCAAACCTGATCTCCAGACACCATAATGACCTTGATATCCGGATGAGCTTGGGCAAATTCAGTAGCGCTATCTTTCATATCATCCGAATTGAATATGACCAGCTTTGCGCCTTGTGCTACCAATTCTTCACCTAAGCCAGCAGGTGTAGTGCCAGGGCGATCGGAAGAGTTTACTTTATCGATGTATACCAACTTACTGCCGGGTAGGTTTTCTTCAACATAAACCGCTCCTTCATAAGTAGCCTGGCTCCAGCCACGGTCATTATAGGGACCTACCATCAACAAACCAAATACAAATTCCTCAGGCTCAGCGGGTGCTTCCGTAGCGGCCGGTTCAGCAGGCGCTTCAGTGGCAGCCGGTTCAGCTGGAGCTTCGGTTGCAGCGGGTTCCGCGGGGGCTTGTGTTGGCGTCGCTGCCGGTGCACAGGCACCTAATACAACAGAGAACAATACAACCATTGCCACGATGGTTAACAATTTTTTAGTAATCATATTTTTATACTTCTCCTCTTTTAATAGTTTTTTCGGGGTAATAATAAAAAACGGGATTTTTTTTGCGAGATCACCTCCAATCTATAGAACATTTCTATATTTTAATCTGATTATAGACAATATGATGGAATTCAATCTGATTCACTTTTCCTGGTCTATAACTGAACAACAATCAATAAACCGATGAAAATCAGTTTATTCATCAGCTTGAATTCGGAGGCCATATTTTTCTCGATTTTTCAAATCCCATTATATTACGTTTAACAATATCCCAACTCACATAAATAATAAAACCCGAAAAAACAGGTGAAGATCATCTCAAGTTTATGGCAAATTTATTATTAAAGCTTACCATGTATCTATATAAGTTTTAAGGTTATATGCAACCTTCGCCCCCTCCCTCATTTCAAGTATTATAAATGAGGGAGGGCAGCAAATTGGTTTTTTTCCTAGATATTTCTAGTTTTTTATAAAAAAACTATTCTCTAACTATCAAAGTTCCTGTTTCACCTTTCAACGCTCTGCCTATGTTTTCCGGATTAGTGATAAGCGCTTGTTTTCCTCCTGCTTCAAGGAACCAAATGATCGCCTGAATTTTCGGTGCCATGGAACCCTTGGCAAAATGGATGCCTTCAGCGAGGTATTGCTTTGCTTCCGCCAGTGTCATGCGGTCGATCCATTTCTGATCCGGCTTTCCAAAGTTTAGGGCAACTTTTTCAACAGCAGTAGAAATGAGGAAAAGGTCGGCATGAATCTTTTGGGCGAGCAGGCTGCTGGCATAATCTTTATCGATTACCGCAGCAGTCCCTCGATATACCCCATTCCCGGTATCGATAACCGGAATACCGCCGCCTCCGACAGTGATTACCACAACCCCTGCTTTGATCAAAATTTGCACTGTTTCAAGCTCAACTACTTCTTTCGGAATAGGAGAAGCAACGACGCGCCGCCAGCCTCGCCCCGCATCTTCCACAACACTCCAACCCATTTCATCTCTTCGTTTTATTGCTTCTGGCTCGTCCATAAAACCGCCGATGGGTTTGGTCGGATTCTTGAATGCGGGATCTTCCTTATCGACTAATACCTGAGTTATCACTGTGGCGACTGGTTTCTGAATACCCCGCCTGAATAACTCATTCTGCAGATTTTGTTGGAGGGCGTATCCAATAGCCCCTTGGCTATCTGCACCGCAGGCATCCAAAGGCACTTCGTGCATCCCTTCGACTTTGTGAGCAATCTCCGAACGTCTTAGGATGAAGCCTACTTGTGGACCATTGCCATGTCCAATAGCAACATCCCATCCCTCTTCGATCATGTCAGCAATATGCAGCGTAGTTTCATGAGCTGCCATATATTGATCTTCAACGGTCTGATGCTGCTTATCTTTGATCAATGAATTACCGCCAATGGCAACAACTGCAACCTTTTTCGTTTCGTTTAAAGGTGCCATAGGTTTACCTCATTGTTAAAGCCATAACAGCTTTTTGGGCATGTAAGCGATTTTCTGCCTCATCAAATACAACCGATTGTTTGCTGTCGATAACGCCATCGGTTACTTCGATATTGCGGTCGGCAGGTAATGGGTGCATATATATGGCATCTGGTTTTGCCAAAGCCATCTTGCGTTCATCTGTGATCCAATGTTCGTATTTTTTGATGATTTTTGCGCCTTCTTCAGGATCGGGTGTATGGACCATGGCACCCCAAGATTTTGCATAGATGATATCAGCATCTTTAAATGCCGCTTCCATATCATCCACCACTTCGAAACCAGTTTGGAATTTCCTGGCTTGCTCCCGCGCCTGATCCATGATATCCGGCATTAATTTAAATTCCGGAGGATGCGCCAAAACAACATCTAAACCAAAGCGAGGCATCTGCAGGATCAATGATTGAGGTACCGACATCGGTTTTTGATATGATGCGGCATATGCCCAAGAAATCACCATTTTTTTACGCCGTAAGTTTCTGCCCTTCTTTTCGATAATGGTCATTAGATCTGCCAAAATCTGAAAAGGATGGTAAATTTCACATTGCATGTTGAACACCGGCGAGCGTGAATATTTAGCAACTTCATTGATATATTTATTGCCAATTCCCCAATCCACATGGCGGATGGCGATGCCATCGTAATATCTGCCAAGGATTTCTCCAATTTCATGAGGAGTATCCCCATGGGCAATTTGAGTGGTTTTGCTTTCGATAAATGCTGCATGACCACCTAGCTG